>NZ_CALLVU010000098.1 GCF_938015485.1 uncultured Lachnoanaerobaculum sp.
TTTTAGTACTAATCAGAGGTATTTGATAGCAGAGTCTTGTACAGTAATTATGCCTGAAAGAGTGTGCTGTAACTCCTTTTGATGTTCCGATACCTAAAGTGTTATCTATCTTATTCTGTATTGATTTCCACATTTTTACATAACTACTTTCAGTAATTATACTACCGTCTTGCTTAGTAATGAGATTATAGCCTGATACTTGTGTGTAGGCTTGCAAGAACTCAATAAGGAATCCGGGAATAGGCACACGCCTGTAACCTCTTTGAGACTTAGGTTCTTTAATATAGGCGTTGTTTTCGTCAAAGCATAAAGCCTTAGATACACTTATCTCTGATGTATCAAAGTCTATATCATCTTTTGTAAGGGCAAGAGCTTCTTCACGTCTTAGGCCACAACCATATATGATGTATAAGAAACATTTTTCTCTGTCTGTAAAATCTATATCAAGTATGCTGTCAAGTATTGCAGCCTTTATAACTGCTTTTTTCTTTGCTGTATACTTAGGTAATGCTATATCAGTGCATATGGTCTCAAATGATGCAGGAGCAAGTATACCGTCCTTTATAGCAGACTTTACAACCTGCTTGATTACAAGGGCTATAAGCTTGCAAGTGCGGGGCTTATCGAATCGTGAGTTTATAAGTTGCTGTATATGCCCTCTCGTAAGGGATTGTAGTTTAAGAGAGTAGAAGTCCTGAAGGTGATATTCAATAGTTCTTTTATATGAGAGGTATGTATTTTTTGATTTTACGGATTTATAGGTATCAAGCCAGTAAAGGGCGTAATCATAAACAGTTTCTGTACTTGAAGCCATAAAGTCATTCTGGCTTACATGATTCTTAATTTCGTTTACTTTCTTCTCCAGATCGGCACTGGACTTCTTTGATGTGACATCTATTCTATGCTTAGATCCGTCCGCATTATATGTTCCATCCCATACTTTAGTCCGAAAGTATCCTGACTTGGTTTTGGTATACTTAGCTTTTGCCATACGTACCTCCTTAAATTTAGGTATAAAAATAACAGCATTGTCAAATAGCTGTTACAGTGGTACAATATAGCTTGCGAGGCGTATACTGCAAGCGTAACAGCTTTGCAATGTATATGTGGTCCATCCGATATTAGCGTACCGGGTGGATTTTTTATTTATTATATTACTTAGAATCTTGTTTTAAAGCATCTTAAAACAAGTACAAGCTATGAATACTTTAGATAGCATGCCTGTGTGGTAAAAAAGTTTTTATTCAATTAAATTTATATTATCTATGTGCAACCTGCTTGCTACATCTTTGTTATTTAAAGAATTTAATTGATAATAGGCGATATTTCTAAGCTTTACCAATCGTTCTTCCTGTGGAATGCCATTTCTGATAAAATCAGCATTTAAGCTTTCTAAGTTAGTAAGAACGATTAGTTGTTCTACGGAAGCATAATCTCTGATATTTCCACTCTTATTCGGGTTTTCTGTTCTCCACTGTCGTGCTGTCTTTCCAAATAGTGCAATGTTTAGTAAATCAGCTTCGTTTGCATATCGTAATCCCTTTTCTGCATTTGTTAAATTTGGAGAGATTAAATATTCTTTTACAGCATCTGTGTGTATAGAGTAATTAATTTTTGACAATTCTCTTTTTGAATCCCAGCCCAATTGCAAGCGATTAGTTTCATCTTTCTTTAGCCTTTGGTAATCCTTTATTATGTAAAGTCTAAACTCTGGGGAAATCCATGAAGCAAATTCAAATGCTATATCAGAATGCGCATAGGTTCCGCCATAGCGCCCTGATTTAGAAATGATTCCTTTAGCATTTGTGGATTTAATCCATTTTTGAGGGGATAGCACAAAAGAGTTTGATCCAGAGTCTTGTCTAAACTGGTCGAATTCGACCAGTTTAAAATCTGGATTATTTAATTGCTCCCAGACCCCCAAAAAGTCAATAGTATTTCTAACACGAAGCCAGTTCTTTATAACATCAGCTGGAAATTCTGAATTTTTTTTCTTAGCAATGTCAGTAAGTGATATATAATCATTTTGATCAATATGTTGTATAGATATTTCCATGCCGTTAGCAATAATCTTTGCCATTTTCACCTCCTTAAAACTTCCCTCTAAGCTCAACTACCTTGCCTAACACAAGGAAAAAGACTCTTCTTACATACAATGCAAGAGGAACTATTAATCAACTTCATCAGTTGTATGTCCTGTCAAACTCTCATTGTTTTCGTGATGAGGTATATCAAATTTTGCATTGGCCAAGCTAAAGCGATCTACAGTTGGAGTGTTTGTTCCGCTGATATCATGATAATAGACCACCTGTGTATTTTTAATGCTATTTTCATAGTCTGGAGTTGCCCAATACTGGCCGTTGTAGTAAACAATATTTCCTTCAAGTATTGCATTTGCCCAAGTAGATAATGATGATGTACCGTAATTTGGCCAACCCGCTTGCGTAGACGGAGTTTTATTTGCATAGAAATTAGAACAAGATCCGTCTGCATTAAATTTGAAAGTCATCACGTCGGTTGGAAGATCTGCAGTTCTCATTTCACCTGACTGCTCACAGTAATACCACTGACCGTTAACTTTTATCCATCCGGTATTCATATAACCATCGGGTTTGAAATAATACCATTTTCCGTCAATGCTTCTCCAAGCACTTGCAGGATAAGAACCATCATCATTCTGATACCAATAACCTTTAGCATTTTGCTTCCATTGTCCTGCAAAAACTGGAGTTGTAGAAAGCACAGTTAGCCCAATAGTAAGAGCTGTTAAAATTTTCCTTTTCATTGTGAGTTTACTCCCCTCTAAAATTTATTTTTTATATCCAACAATTCCTTGGGATATACATTATTTGTGTGTAGCTTTTTCTACGCTATCACAATCATCCTTGTTAAAGTCGTCTCTTAGTATGTGTTTAATCTCGTGTCTTTTTGTCTTTGCGTTAGTATCCGCAGATAGTGTAGGGTTTAATACTACTGTATAGTATCCCTCATCTTCCATGACGAAACCTTTTATTTTCGGCGGTAGTCCGGGAAGATAGATATATCTGCAATTATCATTAGTCAATTTGCGTTTCCCCATATATTCCCTATTTTTTAAATTTATCTATAATTGTCTTAACCATTTCTAAGTCGTCCGCTGATACATCTTTAGCGGCGTCAAAAAGAACCTTATACTCAGGATTTTCAAAAAGGAACTGAGCAAGCTCTTTAGCGTCCTCGTTTATATAGTATGAGCTATCGTGTTCAGGTTCGAGCTTTTCCTCCAGTAAGTCTGACTTGTTTATGCCGAAGTAGTCGGCTAAGGCTTGCACCTTACCCATTCTAGGTAAAGCGACCATTTGTAACCATGTGTTAAAAGTTTGTGGTGATACACCTATGGCGTCTGCAACTTCCTTTTGTGTTTTATTTTCTCTATCTAAATAATGCCTTAGGTTTTTGGCGAATATCTTCTTTTGTAGTTCATCTGACATACATCTATCCTCCTAGATACATAATATAATGTAATTTGATTAAAGTCAACAATTAGTAAAAAAAAATTTGATTTTAGTATTGACATCAAATTAAATTTGATTTATGATAATGCCGTTAAGACTTAGGAAAGGAAGTGATAAAGATTTTACAGATAAGTTTAGCAGCGGCAAGGGTGAACGCTGGAATGACGCAGGAAGATGTGGCAAAAGCTCTTAAAGTCTCAAAAAATACCATTGTAAATTGGGAAAAGGGCGAGACAGAACCAAAAATTTCAAGAATAAGAGAGTTGTCAGAGCTTTATAACATGCCATTAGACAATATTTTTTTGCCTAATAAATCAAATTTAATTTGATTAGAAAGGAGGTGATACAAATGGAACTTACAGATGAACTTTTAAGTTACTGGGAGCGACTGGCGGAGGAGAATAATAATTATAGGTTGTCGCTCCACATAGAAACCCTAAAAGAAATTAGGGAAATAAAGGCTTTACTTAAAGAACAAACTGACAACAGAAATAATACCGCACAGGGAACTGATAATAGTAAACACTAAAATAGCGATGTTGTATTTATGCTGCTTTGGGTTAGTTTCTTCAAGGTATTCGATTATTTTTATGGATTCATCAAGAGCTGAATACATTATGTCGTCTTTCATCTCTTGATTCCAAGATTCAAAAAATCGATCGTCCATTAAAACCTCCTTTCTTTAACCTCAGGCTTGGCAGAGCCTGTGAGGACAGTTTAAAGGGGGTTAGGAGCAAAGTAAATATATAAAGAGAATTTTAGGAGGTGATTTTATTAAAGAGATAAAAATAGTAGAGCAAAGGGAAGTCCTCGGAAAAGAATTCAGGATATATGGAGATTTTGAAA
>NZ_CALLVU010000099.1 GCF_938015485.1 uncultured Lachnoanaerobaculum sp.
TTTATTTTAAGTCTTGTTTTACAAGGCTTTTTTTAGTAAATGAATAAATATTATAATTCTAAAATAAAAAATGTCGGCCTATTTTATAAGCCGACATTTAACAGATATTATCATTTTAATAGCCTCTCAGTACAGTATAATCCAGATTATATTTTTGAGCTATTTTTTCCACCGCATCTTTATTTTTTCCATAATCTACAGTATTTGGGAAATAGATATAGCCTAAATTTTTAAGTGATTTATAAGCATTAAGAAAACTCTCTTTGTTTTCGTAATCATCCTTGCTTTCAAGATTATCCATATATGGAATTATAACGGTGGAATAACTGTCACAATGTGAAAATTCATCAAATACCAAGTCCTTATCATAAAAACCTACCACCTTTCCGTTAAATCTTTCTCCTGAATATCTTATAGGAATTGTATCACCGATATTATAATATTCTTTAAAGCCGTAGCCAAGCACCATGGGAAACTCACCATTATATATAAAATCCTGATCTGATAAATAATCCAGTCCAAGTTTTTGCATTGTTTTTTTATTTAGAATAAATGCATCTACCGGAGTTATATACTCAAGTTTTTCATTGACAAGCATCTTCTTATCTATTAAATCCAGTTTTTCTTTATAGCCATATGTCAAATCTTCCGGCTTATTCCACTTACCTATAAAATCAACATATGTATGTTTCATATTATAAAAATCCACAGTATCTGTTGAATTCAGTTCCGCATTAAACTTTTGTAAATTATCAATAAATAAGGAGTTTTTTCTACGTTCTGCAAGTTCATCCAAAGTATATTTACCTGTAGAATAAGAAGCATCTGAAACCTGATAAAAAAACTTTTCCCCCTGCATATCTGAAGCAGTAACTTTATTTTCTGAACATCCTTGTAAGGACAGTAATAAAACTGAAAGCAGTAATGGTATCTTTTTTAGTTTATACATATATTCCTCCCAAAATGAATATTGCAAATATATTTGTTGAATATGATTTTATCACAAATAAAGGATAGGTCAGTTACCAAACATAATATTAGTAAATGTAAATAAAAATATGCTCATTTAATTAAATAATATTTATGTACTAAGAAAAAACAATTTTTATAACCTCTTGTATGGGTGAAAATAATAAAAAATTTTAAAAAATTTAACGGTTTAAAGATGTAAAGTAAGAGGCGGATCGGAGAATTATAAAGATATAATTCTTTACAATTCTTATAAATTTATTATAAAGATAAATTTATTGAGTTTTCTATAAAATAGAAGTATGATATAACCTAAGTTAGCAATAACTAACACAATCAGATTATATATATTTTTATACCGCAGATATAGCGGTAAATGGAGGCTTTTATGAAGATAAAACTTGAAGGTGTTATGGAGACTATGCTTATAACTTTGGATGCAAGGGCAAGGGATTACAGATCTGAAAAATCTATATTAAAGGATAAAAAGTCGGCTGAAATGGTGGATATGATTGACTATGATTTTGGCTCTTTCAGTAATGAAAAGGTGAATCTTTTAGGTATTATTGCGAGAGCCAAGGTTATGGATGATGAGGTGAAAAAGTTTATAGACAAATACCCTGATTGTCATATAGTTTCACTTGGTTCAGGGCTGGATACAAGATTTTTCCGTGTAGATAACGGTAGAATACGTTGGTATGATATAGATTTTCCGGAGATAATAAGTTTAAGAAAAAAATTCTTTGAGGAAAATGACAGAGTAAAAAATATCGAAAAATCAGCTCTTGATAAGTCATGGACAAAGGAGATAGATACAAAGGGAGAGAAGCTTTTGATTATTTCAGAGGGGATGATTATGTATTTTTATCCTAAGCAGGTGAAGGAGTTTTTAAATATACTTACAGATAATTTTGAACATTTTGTACTTCATCTGGACTGTCTTTCCAAAAGACTTGTGAATAAGGCAAAAACGAACAAGGCTGTAAAACGAACCAAGTCCGAGTATCATTTTGGAGTTACAAACGGCAAAGAGATTATAGAACTTAATCCTAAACTGAAGCAAATCGGATTTATAAACTTTACAAAACAAATAGCAAAGCAGATGAAATGGTATGGCAAAATCTTTCTTCCAATCATATACCTTATGAATGACAGGCTTGTAATATGCAAATATGATGCAAAATAACAACTATTTGTAATGATTTATTGCTGTATGATGAGATTATTGTTAGAATATACTGTAATGAAGTACTAACAATATAAATAATAACAGGAGGATAAAATGGGTAGACCGACAAGTCATGACAGAGATGTCAGAGGACCGGGGAACAGCGTATTCAGAAGGGAAGTCGCAGGTACAGGTTCTGTAGGAGACAGCGGCAGATTTTCAGGGCCGAGGAGATCGGGAGGTGGCGGAGGAAGATCGCCGCTCAGCTTTTTGGTCGTTATAATCATAGCTGTTATAAGCTTGGTATCAGGCAATAAAACCGGATTATTGAATACGATACTCGGAACATTTACAGGAGGTTCATATTCATCAGACGGTGCAAATTCACCGCAAATAAATTTACCTTCATTAAGTTCCACACTTGGGAATACGGTAGCTTCAAGCATAAGCGGTGTAAGCGCCGGCTGGAGCGGAGTGGCCGATAACAGAGGAAAGCTGAATAAGACGGTAAATGAGAATGCAAGGGAAAAGTTTTACAGACCTACAGGCGGAGACAGTGTAACCGTAATGGTATATATGTGCGGTACGGACCTTGAGTCAAAATATGGAATGGCGACCAATGATCTTATAGAGATGACCAAGGCGAAGCTGTCGGACAATGTGAACTTAATAGTATATACAGGCGGTGCCAAAGCTTGGAAAAACTCTATAGTATCGGCATCCACCAATCAGATATATCAGATAAAAGACGGTAAGTTAAGAAAACTTGCAGATGACAACGGGCAGCCTTCCATGACGGATCCGAACACATTGGTCAGATTTATAGAATACTGTAAGCAAAACTTTCCGGCAAACAGAAATCAGCTTATATTCTGGGATCACGGCGGCGGTTCTGTAACAGGCTACGGATACGATGAGAATAATCCGAATGCAGGTTCAATGAACCTCTCAAAGATAAAATCGGCAATAGCCGCAACAAATATAAAGTATGATTTTATAGGCTTTGACGCCTGTCTGATGGCAACCGCAGAGAACGCACTGGCTCTTTCAGACTATGCGGATTATTTGATAGCCTCTGAAGAAACAGAGCCGGGAACAGGCTGGTATTATACGAACTGGCTTACAGATTTGAGTAATAATACGGCAATATCGACTTTGGATTTGGGAAAGAGGGTAGTGGACGACTTCATTGATGAGAGCAATAGAAGTGCAAGAGGACAGTCCACAACACTTTCTTTAGTGGATTTGGCGGAACTTAAAGCTACTATGCCTGCAGGTCTATCAAGCTTTGCAAAGGATACTGCAAGCTATATAAAAAATAAGGAATACAATAAAGTATCAACTGCCAGAACCGCAAGCAGAGAATTTGCAAAGTCGTCAAATATTGACCAGGTAGACTTGGTAAATCTTGTATACAATATTGAACAGAGTGAGTCAAACAATACAATACAATCGGTGCTTGGTGCGGTAAAGTATAACAGAACATCATCAAATATGGCAAATTCATATGGGCTTTCAATATATTTCCCATATAAGAAGCTTTCAAAGGTGGACAGAATGGTTCAGACCTATGGCGATATAGGTATGGACAGCGATTATACCAAGGTGATACAGCAGTTTGCATCTTTGCAGGCGAGCGGACAGATATCAGGCGGCGGCGAGAGTTCACCGATGTCTACACTTAGCGGTAATAATTCAAATACAACGGGTTCACTTTCAAGCACAGACTTAAGTGCAATGATACAGAGTCTTTTATCAGGAAGTATTTCATCCGACAGTTTGGCAGCAATAGGTCTTGACCTTTCAAGTATAAACTTCTTACAAAACAGAGATATGTCTGATGATGATATAAAGGACTATGTGCTTTCAAACAGACTTGATTCGTCAAAACTTCAGTGGAGTGATAGTGACTCCACACCTAAGATACATCTGTCTGAAGATGAGTTGAATATGGTATCGGGCATATATGAAAATATGCTTATTGACGACGGACAAGGTTATATCGATATGGGACTTAACAATTTTTTTGAGTTTGATGAGAACGGGGATATGCTTGCAGATAAAGAAAGGGCATGGATATCAATAGACGGCAATCCTGTAGCTTACTTTCATTTGGCCACTACAAAGGATGATAAAGGAAATACCGTTGTCGGTTATGTACCTGTACTTTTAAACGGAGAGAGGGCAAACTTAATTATAGTATTTGACTCCGATCATCCTAAGGGATATCTTGCAGGTGCGAACTTTGATTATACAGGTACAGATGTGGACACTGTTGCAAAGAATATAACAGAGATAAAGAACGGTGATAAGATAGATTTTTTAGCAAATTATTATAGCTATGACGGAGCATTTGAAAATGATTATAAGATAGGTAATCAGTATACTGTAAGCAAGCAGCCGGAAGTATACTATGTAAATATTCAGGATGACAATGAGATTACATATAAGTTTACAGATATTTACAATAACAGTTACTGGACTCCGGTTCTAAAGAGCAAATAAAAAAGTTATGTAATTAGACTATAATTTGTAAAAACTATGTAAGACATAAAATTAAAATATAGTTTATAATGTAGACAAACAGCGAATCTGTTATTAATTGGGTGAGTAGGAGAGAAGGAGGAATGATGAAAAAAGGTTTAATCAAATCAGTGGCAGTCTTATTTGCGGCGTTCAGTCTAGGTGGTGTTGTAGTTCCCCCGTTGACAGCACATGCAGAAGTTTTGGAGCGTATGCAAGGTGACAGAGGCGAATGGCGTAGAGACGAGCATGGTTGGTACTTTATGTTGACAGGAACTACAAGATATGTAGCGGATAACTGGTTATATGACAATCAGAAGTGGTATTATTTTGATCACTGGGGCTATATGTACAGAAACGCTTGGATCAACTATAAAGGCGATTCATACTATGTAGGCGCTGACGGAGAAATGTGGCACAATGCCCAAACTCCTGACGGATACTGGGTAGATGGTAACGGTAAGTGGATAAAATAATCCGTGTTTATAAAGTAAGACCTCAAGGTATAACTTGGGGTTTTATTAGCATATAGATATATTTTATGATATACTATAAGTGTTACTTGTAGTATTGTCTTTCTAAAAATCATTATCGTTGAGGGTTAATGGCAAAAGAGGAGGAAATATGTTATATTGGGGAATTTTATTTGCTATATTTGCTATAGGTGAGATTATCATCCCCGGTTTGGTTTCGATATGGCTGGCGCTTGCCGCACTTATTATGGTTGTACTGTCTCCGTTTATAAATTCAATACAGATACAGCTGGCTATATTCTGTATACTTTCGCTTATCTTTATCATATTTTTCAGAAAAATATTCAAGAGATATATGAAGGTTAAGGACAAGCTTGATGTGGAGAGAGTAAAGATAGTAAGGCTTACAGCGCAAGAAGGCGGTAAATATGTCTATGATGCAAGATTTAAGGGAGGCATATGGACAGCTGTTTCAAATGTCAAGCTGAACGAAGGTGATATTGCCGATATCGGCAGATTTGAGGGAAATAAGATAATAATCGGGGAGAAATAAAAGGAGATATAACTATGAACGTGATAGGTTATGTTATTGCGATTATAATTCTGGCAATTATAGTTGTGTTTACAACCAAGGGAATAAAGATTGTACCTGAGTCCAGAGTATATGTGATTGAGAGACTTGGAAAGTATTCACAGGGGCTTCAGTCAGGTTTGAACTTTATCAATCCGTTTTTTGACAGAGTGGCTAAAGTGATTTCACTTAAGGAGCAGGTGGTAGATTTTCCGCCACAGCCGGTAATCACTAAGGATAATGCAACAATGCAGATAGATACTATAGTATACTTTCAGATAACGGATCCTAAGCTCTATACTTACGGTGTTGAAAGACCGCTGGCGGCTATAGAGAATCTTACAGCCACCACACTTAGAAATATCATAGGTGATATGACCGTAGACCAGACTCTTACATCAAGAGACACTATCAATACGGCGATGAGAGCGGAACTTGATGAAGCTACAGATCCTTGGGGTATCAAGGTAAACCGTGTGGAGCTTAAGAGTATCTTGCCTCCTGAAGATATCAGAGTTGCGATGGAGAAGGAGATGAAGGCCGAGCGTGAAAAGAGAGCCAACATCCTTGAGGCACAGGCAAAGAAAGAAAGTGCTATCCTTGTAGCGGAGGGTAATAAGCAGGCGGCAATACTTAATGCGGAAGCCGAGAAAGAGACTGCAATAAAGAGAGCCGAAGGACAGGCACAGGCTATACTTGCAATACAAAAAGCACAGGCCGAGTCTTTAAGAGTGCTTTCAGAAGCGGATCCGAGCCAGAAGGTACTTACACTCAAAGGCCTTGAGGCGTTCCAAAAGGTGGCTGACGGTAAGGCTACAAAGATTATTATACCTACCGAATTGAGCGGTCTGGCTTCACTTGCTACAAGCTTTGCGGAGCTGAATCAAAAAGTAGAGTTAAAAAAAGAATAAAGCAAAAAAGGGTACTCCCAAAAACGGAGTACCTTTTTTAAAACTTATATTTCCTTACTTATCGGCAATGAGAAGATAAATTCGGTTCCTATTCCCACAGTACTTATAACATCTATATTTTCACCATGTGTTTGAAGTATCTCTTTTACAATGGCAAGTCCAAGCCCTGTACCCTTTTTATCCTTACCTCTTGAAAGGTCTGATTTATAAAATCTGTCAAAGACTTTGGACTGTTCGTTCTTTGCGATACCTATGCCGGTGTCCTTCACGGAGACAAATAACTTTTCCTTTTTGATGCTTGTCTGTATTGTGATGGAAGAGCTTTGTGAAGAGAACTTTATGGCGTTGTCAATAAGATTGTAAAGTACCTGCTCTATCTTACCGAAATCCGCAAATACATACTGTGATACATTTATAAATATCAGCTCAATAGTGATATTCTTGCTGTTACACTGTACTTCAAAGCTGCTTGCAGTATTTCTTATCATCTCGTTTATATCAAAGTTTGTCTTGTTGAGCTTTACACTTTCTATAGAGTCAAGTGAAAGTATGCTCTCTGTGAGCTTTGTAAGTCTTTTTGTCTCGTCAATTACTCTGTTGAGATACTTTTCAAGCATCTCAGGCGGTATTGTACCGTCCAAAATAGCCTCAAGGTATCCCTTTATAGAAGTAAGAGGAGAGCGAAAATCATGTGAGACATTGGATATAAATTTCTTTTGATAGTTTTCCGTATCATCAAGCTTATCGGACATATAATTTAGTGTGGCGGCCAGATACCCCATCTCATCGTTTGAATTTACCTTTATTTCATACTTCAAATCACCTTCCGCATACGCCTTGGCTCCGTCGGTTATCTTCTTTAGAGGAGAGTATACAATACGCTGGAATACTATCAGTATAATCATGGATAATAGGAATACTATCAAGGATGTAATATAGACAATATTCAGTATATGATATTGGCTCTGAGTAACATTCTTCATAGGAAGGTGGATGACTACATAGCCGTAGGTGCGAAAGTTGCCTGTGATAGGTGCGGAGACACTTAAGTAATCCTCATCAAAGGAGTTGAAATACCTTCCCACCATATAAGATTTGTTGCCTGTAGCGGTAGGGTCAAAGTCGGATATAACATCAGAGACTCTTTTATTCTCGGCATCCACTATTATCTTGCCGTTTTTGTTCATTACCCATATCTTTGCATTCAGAAAGGTGGCAACAGCTCTAAGCTGCGGATAACTTTCCTCAAGTGAGATATTCTGCCCCTCATACACTGTGGAGTAGGTGGAAGCTATCAGATTTGCCTCGTCATAGAGGGTCTGACTTCTGGACTCTACCAGATACGAATATGTAAGTTGGCTTGATATGGTGGCAATAGCCACAAATCCGGCTACTCCGAATATGATATAAGCCAGTATAAATTTCAGATAGAGAGAGAGTCTCATTTTTTGACCTCAAACTTATAGCCTATGCCCCAAACGGTGGATATGGCCCAAAACTGATTGTCATGTATCTTCTCACGCAGTCTTTTGATATGTACGTCCACAGTCCTTGTATCACCGATATATTCATATCCCCAGATATTGTCAAGCAACTGTTCCCTGGTAAAGACCTGATTCGGATGTGAAGATAAAAAATACAAAAGCTCAAGCTCCTTTGGAGGCATCTCTATATTCTTGCCGAGGTAAGTTACAGCATAGTTTGTCATATTTACAATAAGGTCGGGATATTCGACATATTCGCCGCCGCTGTGTAATTCAGGTATTGTTATAGTGCTGCTGTTATATCTTCTTATTACAGCTTTGACTCTTGCGATAAGCTCCTTTGAGTCAAAAGGCTTTATCATATAGTCGTCTGCACCGAGCTCAAGCCCCAGTACCTTGTCAAAGACCTCGCCTTTTGCGGACAACATTATTATAGGTGTACCGGACTTTGCCCTTATTTCTCTGCATACCTGATAACCGTCAATTCCCGGCAGCATAAGGTCAAGCAGTATGAGATTAGGCTTGAATTCGTCAAAGTCGGCCAGTGCCGACTCGCCGTCACCTACTATTTTTGTTTCATAACATTCTCTCATCAAATATAATGAAATAAGTTCGGCAATATTTTCATCATCATCTACAATTAAAATTCTTTGCTTTTCTGCCATGTTTCCCCTTTAAATATTTATTTGAAATGAACTATAGTTACAGCATTGCCACCCTCGTTGAAATCGGCTAAAGAGTAGCTTTTTATAAATGATTGTCTCTTCAGGTAGGCGTGTATTCCCTTTTGTAGGGCACCGGTACCTCTACCATGTATGATACGCACTCCCGGAAGATGTGCAAGCAGAGCATCGTCAAGATATTTGTCAAGCTCGGAGCAGGCTTCATCCACATTCTTGCCTATAAGATTGATTTCGGTAGATATTGTAGCGGACTTGACCATTGACGAGCCGCGACTTCTTGTCTTGTTTTCAGTCTTTTTGGCAGGTTCTTCCACCAATGCGATATCTGATATATTGACCTGTGACCTTAGAATACCCATCTGCACAAACAGATTTCCGCTCTGGTTAGGAAGAGAAGATACGATACCGTCAAGGTTTAAACTGATAACATGTACACTGTCTCCAAGCTTAAGCTCTTTAGGCTTTTTAAGTTTATTTGTAGGCTTTTTGACTTCAACAGACTTTGTATTTTTATTTATGGACTCACGAAGTCTGGTACGCTGCTCTTCAAGAGCGGAGCCGAGGCCTGCACCTGAAGCTATCTTATTGATATTTTTGATAGTATCATCTGCAGTTTCCTTGGCTTCTTCCAATATCTTTCTTGCCGACTCTCTGGCCTCTTCAAGAATTTTTTCTTTTTTGGCGGCCAGATTTTCTTCCTGCTTGTCATAATGCCTTTTTAGACTTTCAATCTCTCTTTTATACTTTTGTATGGATAGTTTATCCTTTTCTATGATTTGTCTGTCATTTTCAAGTTTGGTAAGCAAGTCTTCAAAATCTTTCGCATCTTTTTCAAGATGTGTACCCGCCTCGGATATAATGTAGTCGGGAAGTCCAAGCTTGCCTGCTATTGCAAATGCATTTGATTTTCCGGGAACTCCTATCAGTATTCTGTAAGTAGGAGAGAGAGTTGCCACATCAAACTCACACGAGGCGTTTTCAACTCCGGGTTCATTAAGCGCAAACACCTTAAGCTCACTGTAGTGGGTGGTGGCGATACATCTGCTCTGCATTCTGTGAAGGAATGACAGTATGGATATGGCAAGTGCGGCACCCTCTGTAGGGTCCGTACCGGCACAAAGCTCATCAAAAAGGCAGAGTGAGTTTGCATCCGCATGGTTTAAAATGTAGACAATGTTTTTCATATGACCTGAAAATGTGGACAATGATTGCTCTATACTCTGTTCATCACCTATATCTGCAAATACATCGCCAAATACTGACAGCTCACTTCCTTCAAAAGCGGGGATATGCAGTCCTGACTGTCCCATAATTGTGAATAAGCCTACAGTTTTTAAAGAAACAGTCTTACCGCCTGTATTAGGACCTGTAATAATCAACAAATCGTAAGTATCTCCAAGTGAAATGTTGATAGGTACCACCTTTTTTGCATCGAGAAGCGGATGTCTGCCTTCTTTTATATTGATATAATGCTTTGAGTTAAACTTAGGCTCACTGCCGTTCATCTTCTTTGAAAGATTTGCTTTGGCATATACAAAGTCAAGATAAATCAGATTTCTTGCATTGTTGTCAAGCACGGCGGTGTACTCGGCAGCCAGTAAGCTAAGTCTTTCAAGTATTTTTTCAATCTCTTTTTTTTCATCCATGGCAAGAGACTTAAGCTCATTGTTCATTCTGATAACGGCAAGAGGTTCGATAAATACCGTGGAGCCTGTAGAAGACTGGTCATGTACGACACCGGATACCTTGTTTTTGTACTCGCTCTTTATAGGAAGACAGTATGCGCCGTCTCTTTGTGTGATTACGGCATCCATCAGATACTCTCTGTGTGCATTCAAAATATTGTTAAGTTCCGTATGCATCTTTGAGTTGATTTGATTTATCTTCCTTCTGATATGGCTAAGTTCCGGAGACGCATTATCCGCTATGATTTCCTCCGAGATAATACATCTTGAAAGCTCTTTTTTTAAAGTTTTGCACTCATCAAGTGTAATAAAGTATTCTTCCAATACGTCATATTCAGGGTCTTCTTCATGAAGTCCGTAGGCGATTGCTTTAGCTGCCGCATTCAATATGGACAGGATTTTCATAAGCTCTGCCTGTGAAAGGGAAGAGCCTATTTCAAGTCTTTTTAAAGAGTCTTTTATATCCTTTACTTCAGACAGTGAGAGATTGCCTTTCAGTCTGATTCTGTCAAGTGCTGCAGTTGTATGACTTTGGTTTTTTTGTATTTCGGTAATGTCTGTAGACGGCTTTAACTTGCTGCAGAGCTTTTTTGCAGGCTCACTGCTTGCCATATCTACCAGACTGTTTATTATCTTTTCAAATTCCAGTATTTTTAATGTTTTTTTATTCATAAGTTGTCCTTTTATATATCTAACAATAACAAAAATATTATATCAAAAAAAAGCCTTAAAATCATAAGTTTTCTTATGATTTTAAGACCGGTTTATTATTTGTGTGAACGTTTAAACTCTTTGTATGCAGCCTGTGTTTCAGGGTTGAAGCCGACCAATGCGTTTGGATAGTTCATACCTACATACTCCACCAAAGCTTCCATATTGCCCTCAGCCTTTTTATTGTGGGTTACCGTGACATTGCATTCACGAATTCTGCCGTTCTCATAGAGGTTTATCTGCAATGAGTAGCTTACACTCACTGTTATAAGTGCATACATCTTCTGTTTGGTGATACGGTGGAACATCCAAACGAGATCTTTAAGATTGTACATATCAAGACCGAACTTTGTATTAAGTATCAAATGGTCTTTGTATACATATGCTCCTATAGTTTTATCCACATAATCTGAGATATTGTCAAGCTCACCCAGATTACCGCTCAGCCTTTCATCTAAAGCACAGAGTCTTTCATAGTTGTCATTGTTTGTGGATTTTCTTGTAAAGGCTAAAATGATAAATCCGATACCCATTACAAACAGAATTATTGTACCTCCAAGGGCAACTACTATCTCCTTTGTAAGAGAAGTGTTCTTAAGGTATATATCGGTATTCAGTGTACCGCTATCTCTGTAGGTATTATCGGGGTCGATCTCATTCGCCACATCTGAAAGCTGATTGTAGGCATCATCTTTTACCGCTACAATAAGATACTCAACAGGTGCTTCTTTAGAGTCTTTATTCTCATCCTTGGCATAATTATCAAATGTCTCAAGCATCGAGTTGATTTTTTTATTACCCGGATGTGCTTCCAAAAAGTATGCTCCGTCATCCGCCATTATGGTGTAAATCTCTGACTTGTTATCACTTGAACCGTAGCCTGTATCGATTATATCGTGTACGGCTACGGCATATATACTGTCTATATCGGTTTTTGAAGCATTTGTAAAGTAATATCCGTCGTTATAAAGTTTCTGTGGAGAGTTGAAGCTAAGTATTATATCAAGCTTGGTACGGGCAAAAAATATGCCCCCGGCTATAAGTATTATACCTACTATAATATGTGATATAAAACTTAATTTATTGTTTCGCATTCCCATAAATTATAATGTCATACCCTTCCTGCCATGGCATTGTTTGTATTTCTTTCCGCTTCCGCAAGGACAAGGATCGTTCGGATAAACCTTAGCCTCTATACGAATAGGCTTCTTTACCGTGCTGTCATCCTTATTGGTTCCTGTAACCTTGGCTGCAGGTTCTCTTTCAACCTTCTGTTCAACCTTTACATGATATAGGATACGTACGGTATCTTCAGAGATACCTCTTGTCATCTCGTCAAACATATCATAGGCTGCCATCTTGTATTCTACAAGAGGGTCTCTTTGACCGAGTGCCTGTAAGCCTATACCCTGACGAAGCTGTTCCATATCATCTATATGGTTCATCCACTTGTTGTCGATAGCCTTAAGAAGTACTACACGCTCAAGCTCACGGATTTTTTCAGCATCAGGGAACTCGGCTTCCTTAGCCTCATAAAGCTTAATTGCTTCTTCCTTTAACTTGTGGATAAGCTCATCCTTTTTCATATCCTGTATATTGTCGTAGTCGGCAGGAGTAAGAGGGATGAGCGGAAGTAAAAGCTCATGAAGCTCTGTCATATCCCACTCTGAAGAAGGCACTTCATCTGAAATAGCCATATTTACAGAACGTTCTATTACATCATTTACCATACGAAGGATGGTATCGCGCATATTATCGCCTTCAAGTACCTTGTTTCTCTCTTCGTAGATAACTTCTCTCTGCTCGTTGTTTACCTCATCGTATTTGAGGAGGTTCTCTCTGATACCGTAGTTGTTGCTCTCTATCTTCATCTGAGCCTTTTCAATAGCTCTTGTAAGCATCTTGTGTTCAATCTGCTCATTCTCAGGAACTCCAAGGGCGTTGAAGATATTTATAAGTCTCTCGGAAGCGAAGAGTCTCATAAGGTCATCTTCAAGTGATATATAAAACCTTGATTCACCCGGGTCACCTTGACGACCTGAACGACCTCGAAGCTGGTTGTCGATACGCCTGCTCTCATGTCTTTCGGTACCTATTATCTTTAAACCGCCAAGTTTTACGGATTCTTCGTCAAGCTTTATATCGGTACCACGACCTGCCATGTTGGTGGCGATAGTAACGGAACCGTGTATACCTGCCTTTGCAACTATCTCAGCCTCTTTCTCATGGAATTTAGCATTAAGTACTTCATGAGGTATTCCCTCTTTCTTGAGCATCTTTGAAAGCATCTCAGATGTCTCAATGGTGATTGTACCTACGAGTACGGGCTGTCTCTTGGCGTAAGTTTCTTTGATATCTTCCACAACTGCATGGAACTTCTCTTTTTTTGATTTATATACGGCATCCTCTTGGTCAATTCTTATTACAGGTTTATTGGTAGGAATGGCGATAACGTCCATGCCGTAAGTATTTCTAAACTCCTTCTCCTCAGTAAGAGCGGTACCGGTCATACCTGCTTTCTTTTTGAACTTGTTGAAGAAGTTCTGGAATGTAATGGTAGCCAGAGTTCTTGACTCTCTTTGAACGTTTACATGCTCCTTAGCCTCGATAGCCTGATGCAAACCGTCGGAGTATCTTCTTCCCGGCATTATACGACCTGTGAACTCGTCTACGATAAGAACCTCATCATCCTTTACAACATAGTCCTTATCTCTGAACATAAGGTTGTTGGCTCTCAGTGCAAGGATAATACAATGTTGTATTTCAAGGTTTTCAGGATCTGCAAGGTTTTCTATATTGAAGTATTTTTCTACCTTTTTGATACCTTCTTCTGTAAGGTTTACAACCTTATCCTTTTCATTTACGATAAAGTCTCCGGTCTCTTCGATTTCGTCTCCCATAAGAGCGCCCATCTTTGTAAACTCCGCACTTGCCTCACCTCTTTCAAGCTGCTTTGCAAGCATATCACAGATCTCATAGAGCTTTGTAGACTTGCCTGACTGACCTGAAATAATAAGCGGTGTTCTTGCCTCATCTATAAGGATTGAGTCCACCTCATCGATGATTGCATAATCAAGTGAACGAAGTACCTGATCTTTTTTGTATATTGCCATGTTGTCACGCAGGTAGTCAAATCCAAGCTCATTGTTGGTGACATATGTGATATCACAGGCATACTGTTCCTGTCTCTGTGTTGAATCCATAGAGTTCAGAACACAACCTACGCTGAGTCCTAAGAATCTGTGGATTTGTCCCATCTCGTCAGCATCACGCTGTGCAAGGTAGTCGTTAACTGTTACTATAAGTACACCTTTACCTGCAAGAGCATTCAAATAAGCCGGACAGGTGGATACAAGGGTTTTACCTTCACCTGTTCTCATCTCTGCAATACGACCTTGATGGAGGACCATACCACCCATAAGCTGTACTCTGAAGTGCTCCATACCTGTAACTCTGACGGAAGCCTCTCTTACAGCTGCAAATGCTTCAGGCAAGATGTCATCAAGTGTTTCTCCATCTGCAAGTCTTTGTTTGAACTTTGGTGTAAGTTCTCTTAATTCCTCATCACTCATGGCCTGCATAGTAGGGCGAAGACTCTCTATCTTATTAACAGTAGGTTCTATCAGTCTAAGCTCTCTTTCACTATGTGTACCGAATATTTTCTCAATAAAATTCATTATGGTTTCTCCAAAAATAAATTAGACTTAACAATATCTATGATATAGATTATTGCAAAAGCGTCCACTAATCAAGCTATTTTAGCACTTAGAAAGCACTTTATCAACTTTTAGAAGAAATATTCATATTATGTTCATATTATAGACTATGTTATGTAAAGTAAAAGTCAAAAATGTAAGCGATGAAGTAAAATTACATATAGAAAATAGGTGTAGGAAGTTGTAAAATAGAAAAGATAAACTTTTGGGAGAGAATATGACAGAGAAAAAAGAAAATCGTATGGGAGTAATGCCCATAGGTAAGCTGCTCTTTTCTATGAGTGCGCCTATGGTAATTTCGTTTTTGGTACAATCACTTTATAACATAGTGGACAGTATATTTGTAGCAAGATACAGTCCCGATGCACTGGCTGCGGTATCTTTGGCATATCCTATACAGATACTTATGATAGCGGTATCTGTAGGTACGGGAGTCGGTGTAAATGCACTGCTTTCAAGATTGCTTGGAGAGGGTAAAAAAGACAGGGCAAAAGTGACTGCCGACAATGCCGTATTGCTTGCAATAGCTGCGTCTATAGCATTTGCAATATTCGGGGCAATCGGTACAAAGGCTTTTTTTGATGCACAGACAAACAATGAGAGTATAAGAAGCCTTGGATACTCATATCTTTCAATTGTAAGTATTTTTTCATTCGGACTTATTTTGGAGGTTACATATGAGAGAATTTTGCAGTCCACAGGAAAGACTATCTACAACATGATTACTCAAGGTATCGGAGCAATTATAAATATAATTCTGGATCCTATACTTATTTTCGGACTCTTGGGAGCTCCTAAGCTTGGAGTGGCAGGGGCCGCAATAGCGACTGTTACGGGTCAGATAATTGCAATGATTTTATCATTTATCTTCAATATGAAATATAATGAAGAGGTAAATATAAGTTTCGGAAAACATATATTTAAGCCGGATTTTATTATAATAAAGGATATTTATAAGGTCGGAATACCTTCAATAGCAATGCAGTCCATGTCAACTCTTATGATGCTCGGACTGAATAAAATTTTGGTGACACATTCGGATATGGCGGTCAATGTACTTGGAATATACTATAAGCTTCAAAGTTTTGTGTTTATGCCGATATTCGGTCTAAATAACGGAATGACACCGATTGTTGCATACAATTACGGAGCAAGAAATAAGGACAGAATAATAAAGGTGCTAAAATATTCATTTATGACTTCAATTGTTATAATGGTGATAGGTACCGCAATATTTTGGATTTTCCCGAAAGAGCTTATGATGCTTTTCAGCCCTAATGAAGAAATGATGAAGCTTGGAATACCGGCACTTAGAATATGCAGCCTTTGTTTTATTTTGGCGGCCTTTGACGTAATAGCCATTGCCACCTTCCAATCACTTGGCAACGGTATGTACGCACTCTATGCTTCATTTTTAAGACAATTGGTGCTGATACTTCCTTTTGCCTATGTACTTTCAAAGGTGTTCGGACTTGAGTCTGTATGGTATTCCATTCCGCTTGCAGAACTGGGATGTGCATTTTTTGATATCTATTTGATGAAGAAGATATATAAGCAGAAAATTGCGAAGTTATAGTAGAATTCAATATTAAATTTTATACTCAGCCATCGGTTTTGCCGGTGGTATTTGTATATAAAATAAAAATATAAAATAAAAATCTGAAAATAATATACATAATACACACTTATATATGTAGGTTTTGTGAATGATTGCGTTATAAATTTATTTATTTTATAATGTAGTAAGAAATTGACGGGAAATGTAGCCCGGCTACAGGCTCTGGAAGGTTTCTTATAATACTTTTATTATTTAGATATGGAGGATTGTTATGGATTATCGCAAATCTGCCACAGAAGTGCTTGCGGCGATAGGTGGAAGTAAAAACATTGCGTCTGCCGCACATTGTGCCACAAGATTGCGTTTGGTCATAGTTGACAACGGTAAGGTTGACAAAAAGACCATCGAGAATATTGAAGGCGTAAAAGGAGTATTTGAGGCTTCAGGACAGTTGCAAATTATCTACGGTACAGGTACTGTGGATAAGGTGTATGAGGAGTTTATAAATGTAGCAGGTATATCGGGTGCTACGAAGGAAGAGGCGAAGGCGGCTGCGGCAGCCAATACAAATGTATTCCAGAGGTTTATAAAGACTTTGGGAGATATTTTCGTTCCTATCATTCCTGCCATTGTTGCTTCAGGATTCCTTATGGGTATCATGAATGCACTTGACTTTATGGTACAAAACGGCTTCTTAAATATTGATACAACATCTTCAATATATGTATTTGCGAATCTGTTTTCGAATATAGCATATGTATTCCTGCCTATACTTATCGGATTTTCAGCAGCGGGAGTATTTGGCGGCAATCAGTACTTAGGTGCGGTTATAGGTATGATAATGATTCATCCGAACCTTGTGAATGCATGGAATGTGGCTACGGCAACGGATATACCGATGCAGAGTGTGTTCTTCGGACTTTGGAAAATCAAGATGGTAGGATATCAGGGACATGTTATTCCTATTATGATATCAGTTTGGGTAATGTCAAATATAGAAAAAAGATTGCATAAGGTAATACCTGCGATGTTCGATCTTTTTGCAACACCGCTTATATCGGTATTTGTGACAGGATATCTTGCACTTGCAGCTATAGGACCTGTATTCGTAGTTGTTGAGAACGCTTTTTTAAATGCGGTACAGATGCTTATAGCAATACCTTTCGGTATCGGTTCATTTATAATGGGTGCGCTGTATGCACCGACGGTAGTTATGGGTATTCACCATATGTATACAATTATCGACTTGGGTCAGATAGCAAAGTACGGTGTGACATACTGGTTGCCTCTTGCATCAGCTGTTAATGTGGCACAGGGCGGTGCCTGTCTTGCGGTAGCTGTAAAGACAAAGGATCCTAAGATTAAGAGTCTGTGCTTCCCGTCATCACTTTCAGCATTTATGGGTATTACGGAGCCTGCAATCTTCGGTGTAAACTTAAGATTCTTTAAGCCTTTCATTGCAGGATGTCTGGGCGGTGCAGTCGGTGCGATGTTTGCTTCCATAATAAGACTTGGAGCAACAGGAACAGGTGTAACAGGTATATTCGGAATACTTCTTACACTTTCAAATCCTGTAGGATATATTTTGACATTTATTATCTCCATGGACGTGGCATTTGCAGCCAGCTGGGTACTTACACCGTCAAGCCTTATAGATGCCAATTTACCTGTAGAGCCGGTGGAAGAGAATAAGGATGCACAGGCACTTGGAAGTGTGGATGAAGCGGAAGCTGACAAGGATTTAAGAGTTGAAACCAAGCCTTTAGAAGAAGGACCTATAGATGTGGCGTCACCGCTTAGCGGAAAGATAGTTTCTATGGAAGAGACCAAGGATGAGACATTTATAGCAGGTATTTTAGGAAAGGGTGTATGTATTATCCCGGACGGAGATACGGTTTATGCACCTGATAACGGTACCGTAATAGCTCTTATGGGTCATGCGGTGGGCATGAAGCTTGACAACGGTGTTGAACTTATTGTTCATGTGGGTGTCAATACTGTTGAACTTGGCGGAAAGCATTTTGAAGCGTTGGTTGCCAACGGAGATAAGTTTAAGAAAGGTCAGGCTCTTATGAAGTTTGATTCCAAAGCAATCAGTGAGGCCGGATACCTTATGACAACTCCTGTACTTGTGACAAACAGTTTTGAGTACAGCGATGTTGCTTGCGCACCTTTCGGTGATGTGGCGGTAGGAGATAAGATACTTACAGCAATCAAATAGAATATAGATTAATAAAAAAGACAACTGATAAAAAAGCAGTTGTCTTTTTTGTTTGATAAATTTACATAAATGCCCTTGGTGCTACACGCTTTAACATATCAAGCATATGTGTATCGGGGGTGATAAACAGCAAAATATTTTCACCATTATTCGGGAAGATAAGACAATAAGAAGATGTCATATCACCTGTGGAACAGTCTATTTTCTTACCGTTTCTTTGACCGTTCATCTTAGGAGATGAGGTGGGAAAAGCGGTCTCCAAGGTCTTGATATCCATGGTGAGGATATTTTTTCTCTTGGTCTTATTGTAGATTGCATCAACGGTCAGGTCTGCATTTAACAGGGAATATTCATATTCTACAGAAAGCTTAGGGTATACAAGATAGTAGAATACAAAGCCGAGTGCAATTACAAGAATCATTGCAAACTGTGTGTACAATGTAAGCACAAGCATACAAACTATTGCAATGATATTGATTGCAGACATTATTATCGCGGATGAATCAGGTTTATTCTTCTTTACAAGCAATTCATAAAAAGTATCATTCATTATTTTTCACCTTTAAAAAATTTGTAACCAATATGGCTATGTTGAAGATATCGGCACCTTCAAAAGTCTTTATATCTATGCCATATTTTTTTTCTATTTGCTCAAGTCTATAGACTAAAGTATTTCTGTGCATATGCATATATCTTGAGGTCTCGGCGATACTTAAGTTGTGGTGAAGGAAGGTGGTTGCAAGATGCATACTCTCATCATCTATCACACCGCCGAAGTGTCTTTTTAAAAAATTCTCACATACAGGTCTCGGAATATTGTAGATAAGCTCTCCCGTACCTAAGTCATTCGGGCTTATCAGCTTCTTATCCGAGCAGAAAATCTCACTGATAAGAAGTGCCTGTCTCAAATCAAGGTACTCCTTTTGCAAAAGTGAAGTATCACTGAATATATCGCTGTATGCAATATATGCGCCGGTCATACCCTCGGTTTCTATAACGTCAAGAAGCGGATGTGCTATATTATCCTCTCCAAGGTAGAGAAAACAAAGATGTGTGGAGTCAAGGCTGCAAAGATATTCGGAACTCCTTCCGGGAAAGAGAGAGGTGATTATCTTTTTAATTGTTTCGTCTATCTTTGTAGGAACATATATAAGGTATAAGCGCATCTTGGTGTCAGGCTTTATATTGAGGGATTGTAAGGCATGGGACTGTTCCTTGTCACGGTAAATTCCGTTAAGTATATTTAAAAGAATGTTGGCACTTGAGTACTTTTCTTTATAGGCCGTAGATATTTTTTTCAAAGCCGAAATACTTACCTCATCCTCATTTTCAATACTTAACTTTATACCTGTAAGTTTATATATTTTGTTCAATTCTTTTTTAATATCATCATTCATAGCTATATTATAGCCGGATATAAAATAAAATAAAGGGGGAAAAGCTCCCCCTTTATATAATCTTTTGATTAGTTTGTAATTGTAAGCTCTGTTTCCTTATCAAAGATATGAATCTTCTCCATATCAAGTGCGAACTTGGCATGGTCACCTGTTCTTAAGTTTGTTCTAGGGTTTACTCTTGCAGTCATCTGGAAGCCTTCCACATCAAAGTATAGGAAAACTTCAGCACCCAAAAGCTCATAAACCTTGATATCGGACTCGATAACACTGTCAGGTGAGCTGTTGATAAACAACTGTGAGTCATGCATATCCTCAGGACGAATACCGAGTACAACAGTCTTACCGTTGTAAGAACCGTCTTTGAACTTTGCAACCTTTGTTACAGGAAGCTTTAAGTTATGTGAACCGACCTTTAAGAATACATCCTCGCCTCTGTTTTCAACTACGGCATCCATGAAGTTCATCTGAGGTGATCCGATAAATCCTGCAACGAAGAGGTTCTTAGGAGCATTGTAAAGATTCTCAGGAGAATCTACCTGCTGTACGATACCGTCTTTCATAACAACGATTCTTGTACCGAGTGTCATAGCCTCTGTCTGGTCATGTGTAACGTAGATGATTGTAGCGCCGAGTCTTTGATGAAGCTTTGAAATCTCGATACGCATCTGAACTCTAAGCTTTGCATCAAGGTTTGAAAGAGGCTCATCCATAAGGAATACCTTAGGGTTACGAACGATAGCACGACCCATTGCAACTCTCTGTCTCTGACCTCCTGATAAAGCCTTAGGCTTTCTGTCAAGAAGCTTTTCAAGGTCAAGGATTCTTGCAGCTTCACGAACAAGCTTATCTATCTCATCTTTCGGTCTCTTACGAAGCTTAAGACCGAATGCCATGTTGTCATATACAGACATATGCGGATATAGAGCGTAGTTCTGGAAAACCATGGCGATATCTCTGTCCTTAGGTTCAACATCGTTCATTACTTTGCCGTCAATCTCAAGTGTACCGCCTGAGATATCCTCAAGTCCTGCAATCATACGAAGTGTTGTAGATTTTCCACAACCTGAAGGTCCTACGAAAATGATAAACTCTTTGTCTGCAATCTCAAGGTTGAAGTCCTGAACAGCCTTAAAGCCGTTAGGATAAACTTTTTCAATGTTCTTTAATGATAAACTTGCCATTTTTCCTCCTAAAATGTATAAGAAATTTTATGGTTTAAGTATATAAAATAAACTTCGACCAATCAATCGCAGACATCACCAAAAATATCGGCGTTATTTCGTCAAAATAACGAATAGTGAAAGCCTTAATATATGATTTACATAAAATTCACATTGTGCTATGCTAATGAAAATATATCGACCGTAAAAAACTTAATACGATGAAGGAAGTATACGATAGGTGTAAATAATATAGCGAGGTAAGAAAATGAAAAAGGCATGGTGGAAGGAAGCTATAGTTTATCAGATTTATCCCAGAAGCTTTTGTGACAGCAACGGAGACGGAATAGGTGATCTTAACGGTATTACAAGTAAACTTGACTATCTGAAGGAGCTCGGTATAGACGTGATATGGCTGTCTCCTGTGTATAAGTCACCGAATGACGACAACGGCTATGATATAAGTGATTATGAAGCTATCATGACCGAGTTCGGTACAATGGATGATTTTGACAAGATGCTTGCTGCGGCACATGAAAGAGGCATCAAGATAGTGATGGATTTGGTAGTCAACCATACATCCGATGAGCATCCGTGGTTTGTAGAGAGCAGAAGCTCTAAAGATAACCCTAAGAGAGATTACTATATCTGGAAGGAAGGAAAGAACGGCAAGGAGCCTAACAACTGGGGTTCGGCATTCTCAGGTCCGGCGTGGAAGTACGATGAGAAGACGGATATGTACTACTTACATCTTTTCTCAACAAAGCAGCCTGACCTTAACTGGGTAAATCCTAAGGTAAGAAAAGAAGTCTTTGATATGATGACAAGATGGTGTGAGAAGGGTATTGACGGCTTCAGAATGGATGTTATAAGCCTTATCTCAAAGCCTGAAGGTTTCCCTGATGCAAAGGTTGTAGGGCTTTACGGAGATATGAACATCTGTGCAAACGGACCTAAGGTACATGACTATTTGAAAGAGATGAATGAAAAGGTGCTTTCAAAGTTTGATATTATGACTGTCGGAGAGACTGCGGGCGTTACGCTTGATGAGGCTAAAAAGTATGCAAACAGTGACGGCAGTGAGCTTAACATGGTGTTCCAGTTTGAACATATGGGACTTGACGGTGAAGGAGACTTCAAGTGGTCAACAAAGCACATCCCTCTTGTACCTTTAAAGGAGAACCTTACAAAGTGGCAGCTGGGACTTGATGAAGTGGCATGGAACAGCTTATATTTTTGTAATCATGACCAGCCGAGAATTGTTTCAAGACTTGGGGATGACAGTGACGAGTTCAGAGAGGTTTCGGCAAAGTGTGTAGCTACCTGCCTACATATGATGCAGGGTACACCTTATGTATATCAGGGTGAGGAACTCGGTATGACAAATACCGTGTTCAAGTCTGTAGACGATTTCAGAGACCTTGAGTCAATCAATGCATATAGGGAGCTTATAGAAAGCGGTCTGTACACTAAGGAAGATATGTTCCCGAAGATTGCGCACAAGAGCAGAGATAATGCCAGAACTCCTATGCAGTGGGATGCAGGTGAGAATTCAGGCTTTACCACAGGCACACCTTGGATTGCACTCAATCCGAACTATAAGAAGATAAATGTTGCCGACCAGTTAAATAGAGATGATTCGGTATTTCACTACTATCAAAAACTCATCAAACTCAGAAAAGAGTATGAGATTATAGTATACGGAAAGTATGAGCTTTTACTTCCTGACGATGAAAATATATATGCATATGTTAGAACACTTGGAAATCAGAAGCTTTTGACAGTGTGCAACTTCAGTAAAGAAAATCACAAGTTTGACTTTTCAGGCTATGAAAATGCCAAGGTTTTGATATCAAATTATAACAGAGATGTTAGAGAAGACGGCACATTAAAGCCTTATGAGACAGCTGTTTTATTACTTGAAAATACATAAAAAATATGATAAAATGTTGACAAATATCATAAAGATACTCAATGGAGGAGATTAAGATGAAAAAAAGATTCTTGAGTGTTGCAGCAGGTGTTTTGGCGGTATCCGCTATTTTGGCAGGATGCGGTTCAGGTGCTGCAAAGAGCGAGAGCAGTGCAGATACTCAGAGCAGTGCTGCAGAGACAAAGGCAGGCGAGTCTAAGGCTGATTCAAGCGCAAGTGCAGGCGCACTCAGACTTGTAAACGGTAAGATTGAGATTGACTCACAGCTTAAGAAAGTAGCCGAGAAGTACAAAGAGAAGACAGGACAGGAAGTTGTTATCGAGTCTTTAGGCGGCGGTGTTGATATTCAGGGACAGTTAAAGAGCTATAAGGCAGCCGACAATATGCCTGATATCTTCGTTATCGGCGGTGACGGTGACTACGCAAACTGGACAGATTCAGTTGCAGACCTCAGCGATTGTGAGTTCGTAAAGAATACAGATTTCGGTTATAAGGATAAGACATCAGGTAAGGTTGTAGGTTTCCCATATGCAGTAGAGGGTTACGGTATCACATACAATGCCGATATCCTTGAGAAGGCAGGTATCGATCCTGCATCTCTTAAAAACTACGATGCATTCAAAGCCGCTTTTGAGAAGCTTGACAGCATGAAGAGTGAGCTTGGTATTCAGGCTGTAGCATCTGTTGCTGCAGAGTCGGGTCAGATGTACTGGTCAACAGGTAACCACTTATTCGGTTACTACTACACAGGCGGACTTGACAGAGGTGACAACAAGTACTTTGATATGGCTATGAAGGGTGAGTTTGACGATCAGAGACTTTCAGAGTTTGCAGATATGACAGCTTTACTTTTCAAGTATGCAGATCCGCAGGTACTTATCTCAGGTACATACGATGATCAGCTTGCACTTTGGGCACAGGGTAAGGCAGCATTCATTACACAGGGTAACTGGATTGATCCTTCACTACCTACATACAATGTAACATTTAAGGCAGGCCTTTTACCGCTTGCATTTACAAAGGCCGATATGACAAAGATCCTTGCAGACAGCCCTTCATGGTGGTGTGTATATAAGGACAGCAAGAATGTAGATGCAGCTAAGAAGTTCCTTGACTACTTGGCAACAGATCCTGATGCACAGGAGATTCTTGTAAAAGAAGCAGGTATGATTTCACCATATAAGTCAAGCACAATTGAGCCTGAGACACCGCTTGCAGTAAGCTTGAAGTCATATGTTGACGCAGGTAATACATCTTCATGGGCTTGGTCAAATATGCCTGAGGGTATCGCACAGAATAAGCTCGGTCTTATCTTCGAATCTTTCGCAAAGGGCGACATGACAAATGATCAGTTCGTTACAATGATGAAGACTACAATTGCCGATTATGTTGCAGCAAATAAAAAGCAATAATTAAAAACAATATTTAAAATGCTTCGCAAATTTTAGAACAGCCGGTTTAAAAGATTTGAGATCGGCTGTGTAAAGTTAATATATATTGCCAAGGCATTTGGATGCTTTGCGGTATTTATCGCAAAAAACAGATTTTCTGTTTTCAAGAACTTAGATGGCGACTTTTTAAAGTCGCCATTTTTTTAGATATATCTTTATGCCTGATAGGCATTTGAAAGGAGCGAACTTGAATACAAAAAATGCAAAGACGCTACCACTTATCTTTATGGTGGTAGGAGCGGTATTGACGATTTATGCATTGATTTTGGACTTTATGAAGTCCACAGGAGAATTAAGAGGATATATACTGATTTTGGGTGTGATTTTATTGATCTTAGGTATATTTAAAATGCCAAATAAAAAGCATACCAAAATAGTAAACATGGTTTTCTTATTCCCTATGATATTTACTTTTGCAGTTACTGTTATCATTCCTTTTATTTTGGGTATTGTATACTCATTTACAGACTGGAACGGTATACAGGTTACCAAATTTGTGGGACTGTCCAATTATATTACTATGTTCAAGCAGTCTGATTATGTGTACTCATTTGTAATTACGGTAATATATACGGTTATAAATATGATTTTGGTAAATGTGGTAGGTTTTGCTTTGGCACTTGTATGTTCATCAAAGATTAAAGGAACATCATTTTTCCGTTCGGCATACTTTTTGCCTAACCTTATCGGAGGTCTTGTACTCGGTTATGTATGGCAGTTTATATTCAACAAGGTATTTACCACAGTATTTGCAGGTTCGGTATCAATGCTTACAAATGCAAACCTTGCACTGCTTGCAATACTTATAGTTAATACATGGCAGTATGCAGGTTATATAATGCTTATTTACCTGACAGGTCTTCAGACTGTGCCTAAGGATGTACTTGAGGCGGCAGGAGTGGACGGTGCATCCGCAATCACAACACTCTTTAAGATAAAGATGCCTATGATTGCAAATACATTTACAGTATGTATATTCCTTACATTGGTCAACTCTTTCAAACAGTTCGATTTGAACTTGGCTATAACAAACGGTGCTCCGAGCCGTATCATGGGAGCGGATATTATACAGTCTACGGAGCTTTTGGCTTTGAATATTTATAATACCGCAATCAGAAAGAACAATTACGCACTCGGACAGACCAAGGCGGTTGTATTCTTTATAATACTTGCAGTTGTATCACTTACACAGGTCGCAATAAGTAAGAAGAAGGAGGTAGAGCTTTAATGAGAGCACAAAAGATTAGAAATGTGGTCGGCACTATTGTCGGCTTTATCGTAGCATTCTTTATACTTTGCCCGTTTTTCCTTGTTGTAATAAACTCTGCAAAGACCAGTGCGGATATAGTGGTAAGCCCTATCACTTTGCCTAAGAACTGGGCACAGATGCTTACCAACTTTAAGGGTGTTATAAATAATACAAATTTCAGCTACTGGAGTTCTTTCAGAAGTTCTATGATAATTACAGTTGTTTCATTGGTACTTCTGACATTATTTTCATCTATGGCTGCATGGGTATTAAGCCGTCATCACAAAGAGGGTTGGTCAAACTTTATCTTTATGATGTTTGTAGCAGCAATGGTTATTCCTTTCCAGGTTGTTATGCTTCCTATACTTACAGTTTTCAAAAACATAGGAAACTTCACAGGTATTCAGATGCTTTCAAGCTATAAGGGAGTGGTATTTGCTTACCTGGGATTCGGCGGTTCCATGTCAATCTTTGTACTGCACGGTTTTATAAAGGGTATTCCGAAGGAGCTTGAGGAGGCCGCATGGATTGACGGATGTTCTCCTGAAGGTACTTTCTTTAGGATTATTATGCCTCTTTTACGTCCGGTGCAGATGACTGTTCTTATTTTGAACGGTCTTTGGATTTGGAACGACTATCTGCTTCCATCTATTATGCTCGGACTTAACGGTAAGATTAAGACATTGCCTATCGCTGTAAGCAGCTTTGTAGGTTCTTATGTTAAGCAGTGGGACTTGATTCTTAGTGCCGCTTTCCTTGCTATGATTCCTATTGTTATTTTGTTCTTGGTTGCACAAAAGCAGATTATACAGGGAATGGTAGACGGAGCTATCAAATAATTATTCAGCTCTAAGCCATATGACTCTAAGCCATATGGCTTAAAATATAAGGAGGAATTATGAGAAGAAGTGGAATTTTATTACATGTAAGCAGTCTTCCGGGCAGATACGGCGTAGGAAGCTTCGGAAAAGAGGCGTATCGCTTTGTAGATAAGTTGAAAGCCGCAAAGCAGTCATATTGGCAGATTTTGCCGCTTGGTCCTACAAGCTACGGTGATTCACCTTATCAGTCTTTTTCAACATTTGCAGGCAATCCGTATTTTATAGATTTGGAAATGCTTATAGAAGAAGGTCTTCTTACTAAAAAAGAGTGTGAGAGCACAGATTTCGGAAGCAATCCTAAAAAGGTTGATTACAAGAAATTATATGAAGGCAGATATGAACTTTTGCATAAGGCATATGAGAGAGCGGGGGTCTTTGAGAATGACGCGTTTAAGGATTTCGTCTATGAAAATTCCAAATGGATTTGGGACTATGCTCTTTTTATGGCGCTCAAGGACTATTTCAACGGTGAACCTTTTACTGCATGGCCTACAGATATAAGGGACAGATATAACTATTCCATCAACTACTACAGAGAGAAGCTTTACTTTGATATAGAGTTCTATCAGTTCTTGCAGTATAAGTTTGATGAACAGTGGAAGAAGTTAAAGGCGTATGCAAATGAGAACGGAGTTGAGATAATAGGAGATATTCCGATATATGTTGCAATGGACAGTGCGGATACATGGGCACATCCTGAGCTTTTCCAGATAGGTGAAGAGGGTAAGGCGACAGCTGTTGCAGGATGTCCGCCGGACGGCTTCGCTCCTGACGGACAGCTTTGGGGAAATCCTCTGTATAATTGGGAATATCATAGAAATACAGGCTTTAAGTGGTGGATAAAGAGATTAAAGAAGAATTTCGAATGGTACGATGTTATCCGCATCGATCATTTTAGAGGCTTTGACGAGTACTATTCCATCCCTGCAAAAGATAAGACGGCAGCAGGCGGTCACTGGGAGAAGGGACCGGGAATTGAACTTTTCAACAGAATTAAGGAGGCTTTAGGTGATTGCAGGCTGATAGCCGAGGACCTCGGATATGTAACTGACAGTGTGCGCAGACTTGTAAATGATAGCGGTTATCCGGGAATGAAGGTGCTTGAGTTTGCATTTGACTCAAGAGATACAGGAAATGCCAACGATTATCTTCCACATAACTATACAAGAAACAGCGTGGTATACACAGGAACTCATGACAATGAGACAGTAATGGGATGGCTCAATGATATAACCGAGAAGGAATATAATAAGGTGCTTGAGTACTTCAACTTAAAGAAGGGCATAAAGCATACCGAAGTATGTGATGCTATCGTCAGAGGTGCTGTCGGCAGCGTCTCAGATACCTGCATCATTCCTATACAGGACTACCTGCACTATGACCACAACTACAGAATGAACACACCGTCCACAATCGGCAAGAACTGGATGTTCAGACTCACCGACAAGGAAATGAGTGATGAAGTTTGGAAAAAGATAAAATACCTGACCGAGTTATACGGAAGGGTGAGATAATAATAAGGGTCGCAATCAAAATGAATTGCGGCCCTTAATTTTAGTTTCAATAATTATATTTCAATCACGACTGCCTGATATCCCTCAAGCTTTATCTCCGTATCTGAAACAAATTCCACATCGTTTACATTGTTTAAAACCACCTTCTTGCACTTTGAAGGGAGTTTTACAGTCTGCGGTTTGGTGGAGAAGTTGCCGAGTACAAGCAATGTCTGATTGTCGCCTACTCTCTTAAACGCCATCAACCTTTCCGCTTCAGGGAGGTAAGGTACGGTCTTACCGTATACCACAGTATTGTAGTACTCAGGATTCTTTCTGAGAGCGGTAAGCTTTTTGTAGTAAGAAAGTACGGAATTCGGGTCGTTTATCTGTGAAGCGACATTGATTCTCTTGTAGTCCGGATTTACCATAAGCCAAGGCTTACCTGTAGTAAAGCCTGCGTTCTCGCTTGTATCCCACTGGAAAGGAGTACGGCTGTTGTCACGGCTGTAATGCTTTACGACTGCAAAAGCCTCTTCGGGAGAAAGTCCCGCCTTTATTGCTACTTTGTACTGGTCGCGGGTTGAGATATCATCTATTTGGTCCATAGATGTGAAGTTTACATTCTCCATACCTATCTCCTGACCTTGGTAGATGAAAGGAAGACCGCGGAGCATAAACTGCATTGTACCGAGGAACTTCTTAGCGGTATCGCTCAGCTCGTCTGCAGGAATATAGTGGCTTACACCTCTCGGCTCGTCATGATTTTCAATTATGGTGGAAATCATACCTATATCACCAAGCTTTTCCTGAGTCTCAAAGCAGCATCTCTTGTAGTCGTCAGGGGTTATAGGCTTGCTGTCATACCAACCGTTCCTACTTTTTCCGAATATAGTCTCGTTAAAGTCGAACATACTTGAGAAATAGCCGTTATCTCCGATGAAAAGAGGGATATCCTCTTCACGCTCGTCAAATACTTCGCCTACAGTGAAAGCGTCATGCTTGGCAAATGTCTCATTTTTAAGTTCTGTAAGGAAGTCACCTACACCTATGGCATCCTCAAGCATTCTATGCGGCTCTACAAAGCCGTCTTCTCGATCCGGTGAGTAGCAATAGTCAATTATCGGGAGAGCCTTTTTTATATTGATAATTGCATCAATTCTGAAACCTGCCAATCCCTTATCAAGCCACCAGTTGATCATTGTATAGATTTCTTCACGAACCTTAGGATTTTCCCAGTTGAGATCAGGCTGCTTTTTGTGGAAGAGGTGAAGATAGTACTTATTTGTACCGGGGATTTTCTCCCATGCACTGCCGCCGAAGTACGAACGCCAGTTGTTAGGCTCCTTGCCGTCTTTGCCCTCTTCAATATAGAAATACTTGCCGTACTCACCGTCAGGGTCCGCTACAGCCTTTTTGAACCACTCATGTTCGTCAGAACAGTGATTTACCACAAGGTCCATAAGGATGTACATATCTCTTTTTTTGGCCTCAGCCAAAAGCTCGTCCATATCATCCATATTTCCGAATACAGGATCTATATTGTAGTAGTCTGAAATATCGTAGCCCTGATCTGCAAAAGGAGAGCAGTAGCAAGGTGAAATCCATATGATATCCACACCAAGCTCCTTAAGGTAGTCAAGTTTTTCAGTAATACCCTTAAGGTCGCCGATACCGCTGCCTGTAGTATCATTAAAACTTTTTGGATATATCTGATAAGCAACTTTACCGTGCCACCATTTTTTTGTCATATATAACCTCCTAAGAAAATAAACTTTCTTTCAAAATCATAATTTATCACAATGTATAAAATTATGCAAATAAAAAAGATGCCTGTAGAGTTTACAAACATCTTTTTAAAGAATTATTTGAAGCCTTTCTTTATAACCATGCCGCAGCCTACCGCGAAGATAATGATGGAAGAAAATATTATAAGTATTCGCTCGGTCATATCTACGAAAAAGCCTTCAGGCACTATATTTATAAGATTGTCGGTAGTGGAGTCAAGCATCCACAAATCATTTGTAAAAACTATGCGGTGAAAGAGAATAAAATATTTCTCAAAGTCACCTGATACAATGAATATAAGGATACCGGCTACAGTAAGTGAAAGCAAAGTACCGTATACAAAGACATTTGATATAAAGCTTGATATCTTACCTTTAAGAAGCTTTGCAGATATGATACACAGTATAATTACGGCAATCATTATGCTTCTTATACGGCTTGCACCGACAAAAAGATTTCTTACATCCTTCATATGCTTGACTTCTCTCTCATTAAAGAAAGGAGTATCGGGAACATCCTTTATTGTAGCCTTTACATCTGTCAGGGTATCTTTAGTACCGTTCAAATAATGCATCATATCCACGGTTACATCCATAAGGTCAGGCATCGATATACCTACAAATGCGGTCACCGCATATTTTTTATACTCTTTTTCGTAGAATGAAAAGTCTGAATATGCGGCGATTTCAATTGAGGTAACCAGTGCAATAAACATCAGTGAAAAGCTTGAAATAATACCTAATATGAAACGAAGGAATTTCATCAAGCGTCCTTCCAAGATTTTATGACCTTAAGTCTTGTGAACTCCTCACGGTCCTTTTCCTCAAGTGCATTTGTAATAGTCTTTACAAGTGTCTCATAGGTCGGGATAGTGATATTCTTTAAGGCATTGGCTCTTTTTTGAGTCTTTTTGATATTGCTTGCAAGTCTGTATGCCGAATTCTCAATCATAGAAAGCTTTACTGTAAGCCTTTTAACTTCGTTGAATTTCTCTCTGGCCTTATCAAGAGATTCTCTGGTTGAATAATAAGCATAAGTAGGGGTGATAGGGTTATCATCAAATCTTACAAGCGGGATTTCGGTACCCATTACGGACCTGGTCTTTATCTGTACACTGTCCTCAACGGGAACGGAACCGGCTATATCGGCCACAAAGTCAATACCCAATTCGATATTTACATACATCAGAGCTTTATATGCGGCACTGAAGGTTGTATCTATTTTTTTCTGTATTTCTTTAGCCTCATCAATAAGTCCCATAAGCTCGCGGATAAGAATATTTCTTTTCTTATCCATCAAGCCGTAGCCCTGTCTTGCCAGCGCCAGAGAGTTTTTTGAGGCTATCAAATTACCCTTGGTTGGGAATGTATTTATATTCATAACTAATCCTCTACTGTAGCAGGAACTATATCTCCGTTTGCATCAAGCATTGTCGGTTTGTAATACTGGTCAAGAACCTTTGTATCTATTCTGTCAAGCTCGCCTCTAGGCATAAGTCCAAGCAGATTCCAGCCTATATCAAGTGTATCAAAGATGGTACGGTTGTCATTTACGGACTGACCGATAAACATCTGCTCAAAAGCTCTACCGAATACCAGATACTTCTTATCGGTATCTGAAAGCTCGTCCTCACCGATAACTGAAGCAAGCGCTCTGGCATCACCCACCTTAGAGTAGGAAGAGAAGAGCTGGTTTGCGACGTCTTGGTGATCGGCTCTTGTAAAGCCTTCACCTATACCGTCCTTCATAAGTCTTGAAAGTGAAGGAAGTACGGCTATAGGAGGATAGATTGACTGACCGTTTAAGTCTCTGTCAAGAACTATCTGACCCTCTGTGATATAACCTGTAAGGTCAGGAATAGGGTGAGTGATATCATCGTTAGGCATAGTAAGAATAGGAATCTGTGTAACTGAACCGTTTACACCTTCTACGATACCCGCTCTCTCATATATTGTAGCAAGCTCTGAATAAAGGTAGCCCGGGAAACCTTTTCTTGAAGGAATCTCACCCTTTGAAGATGAAACCTCACGCATTGCCTCTGCAAATGAAGTCATATCTGTAAGGATTACAAGGATGTGCATACCCTTTTCAAAAGCAAGGTACTCTGCAACTGTAAGAGCAACCTTAGGTGTTATAAGTCTTTCTACAACAGGGTCGTTTGCAAGATTGATGAATGTGATAACGTGGTCACTGACACCGCTCTCTGCAAATGTTCTCTGGAAGAAATCCGCAACATCGTGCTTTACACCCATAGCGGCAAACACTACCGCAAACTTCTCATCGTCATTGTCGCTGTCACCCAAAGAAGACTGACGAACAAGCTGTGCGGCAAGCTCATCATGTGGAAGACCGTTTCCTGAGAATATAGGCAACTTCTGACCTCTGATAAGAGTCATAAGTCCGTCTATTGCCGAAATACCGGTTCTGATATAGTTTCTCGGGTACTCTCTTGTAACAGGGTTTAGCGGCTTACCGTTTACATCAAGTGTTTTTTCAGCTTCCACACTGCCGAGTCCGTCTATCGGCTCACCGATACCGTTGAATGTTCTGCCGAACATTGCTTCGGAAACGCCTATTTCCATAGGCTTTCCTGTAAGCTTTGTGTGTGTATTTCTAAGTGCCATACGGTCTGTTCCTTCAAAAACCTGTATGACAGCCTTATCATTGTTTATCTCTATAATTCTGCCGAGGCGCTTTTCATTACCGTCTACGGTCATCTCTACGATTTCATCATAGGCAGCACCCTTGACACCCTCAAGAACTACCAGCGGTCCGTTTATGGAGCTAAGTCCAAGGTATTCTATTGACATTTTTTTACCTCCTATGCATTCTTTTCAAGTACTTTTTCGTAGAATGTGTCAATGTCTTTTTTGTATTGATCCAACATTTCAAGTTTGTCATTCGGAACATCATACTTTATAGAAGTTACCTTATCCCAAATGCTGTCCTGATGTAAAACGCTCATAGGCATACCCTGATGAACCAGTGCTTTTGATTTCTGATACAGATAAAGTATAACATCCATCATCTTAAACTGCTTTATAAGAGGTACTGAAGTATCGTCCTTGTGGAATGCGTTCTGCTGCAAAAATCCTACTCTTATAACCTTTGCGATATCAAGTACAAGCTTCTGGTCGTCAGGCAATACGTCGGCACCGATAAGCTTTACTATCTCCATCAAAGAAGCTTCCTGATTGAGGATATATACAAGTCTGTTTCTGTATTCAACGAACTTCTTGTCTACATGCTCGGCATACCAAGGTGCAAGGTCTGTCAAATACTCGGAATAGCTGTCAAGCCACTGGATAGCAGGGAAATGTCTTGCATAAGCAAGTCTCTTATCAAGTCCCCAGAAGCAACGTACGAATCTCTTTGTATTCTGTGTAACAGGCTCTGAGAAGTCACCACCCTGTGGAGAAACCGCACCGATAATGGAAACGGAACCTTCAGTGCCGTTTAAGTTTTGCATCATTCCGGCTCTCTCATAGAATGCTGAAAGTCTTGATGCAAGATATGCCGGGAAACCTTCCTCTGCAGGCATTTCCTCAAGTCGACCTGAAATCTCACGAAGAGCCTCAGCCCATCTTGAAGTGGAGTCGGCCATGATTGCGACATCATAACCCATATCTCTGTAGTACTCTGCAAGTGTCAGACCTGAATATAGAGAAGCCTCTCTGGCCGCAACAGGCATGTTTGAAGTGTTTGCGATAAGAGTTGTTCGGTCCATCAAAGGATTACCGCTCTTAGGGTCGATAAGTTCCGAGAACTCCTCAAGAACCTGTGTCATCTCGTTACCACGCTCACCACATCCGATATATATGATGATATTTGCATCGGACCACTTTGCAATTTGGTGCTGTGTCATGGTCTTACCTGTACCGAATCCGCCGGGAACTGCTGCAGTACCGCCCTTTGCAAGAGGGAAGAGAGTATCAAGTATTCTCTGTCCCGTGATAAGCGGAATGCTTGCCGGGAATCTCTTCTTTGTAGGTCTCGGCACACGGATAGGCCAATGCTGTGTCATTGTTACGGGAATTTCACTACCGTCTGTAAGCTGTAATGTAATAAGCTTATCGTTGATAGTATACTCACCGTCCTCAACCACATCTACGACATAGCCCTTAAGATTAGGTGAGAGCATTACTTTATGTACAATTGCCTGAGTCTCAGGAACTTCAGCGATGATAGTACCGCCGTCAATAGCCTGGCCCGGCTTTACGGTTATATGTGTTTTCCAAAGTTTCTTTGTATCAAGTGAATCTACACTGACACCTCTTGATATATAAGCCCCCTCTTTTTTAGCTATCTCGCTAAGCGGACGCTCGATACCGTCAAAGATATTGTTAAGTATACCCGGTGCAAGAGTTACGGACACAGGAGATCCTGTACCTGTTACCACTTCGCCGGGCTTAAGACCGCCGGTTTCCTCATAAACCTCAATAATAGTTGCATCGGTTGTAAGTCCGATTACCTCACCTACAAGGTTTTCTTCACCTACGTATACCATTTCATGCATTTCAAAGCCGGAATCATTTGATGTCTTTACGATCGGCCCGTTTATTGCAAATATAATACCTGTTTTTGCCATTATAGCACCTCCATCTCTACATCAAATTTATCTTTAGCTTCTGCTATCTTTTTCTCGAAAGAATTGTCAATCAGGATATTTTTAGCCGGAATGACGGCTCTTAGACCGCCATGGAAAGGATATTTGCTTATAATTATATCAATACCGTGCTTTACAGAAAGCTTATGTGCCAATGCTTCGTCGTTAGGGTCGATATATATTTTTACTTCATCATTTCCCGCAAACTTAAGCGCCTTGTCTATCTGAGAATCAAGCAAAGCTTCATATGCAGGAGAGGATTGATAGGTTGCAAGTTTTGCTTCAAGCTGTGAAAAGATTTTTTCTTTAAGCTCGGCAGCTTTTTTGCTGATTTCCATTTTCAACTTTATCTGTTCAAGAGCAAGCTCTTTATTGGTTTCCTTGTCAATCCTTGTAGTTTCTGTTTTAACTTCCATATCAGCAAGCCTTATCTCACTGCTTTGGTAGTCTGCGAAGTCCTTATCTAAAGCACTTCTATAATCTGAAAGTATCTTTTCAGCTGCAGCCATGGCATCCGCCACGCAGGCTTCTTTAAAATGCTGTAGTTTTTCTTCTATTGTCAAGATAATACCTACCTTTTTATACTAATGTAACAGTTCAGCAAAAGCTGAACTGTTAGGACAAGTTTGTAAGATAAATCTTACAAAACAGATGTATCAGACAGATTGGGTCATCTATCTATAGTTTTAATCCGATAGCTTCATTTACATAGTCTGTAATGAAGTTTTCAGATCTTCCGGTACCATGTCTGTCCGGTATATCAATAAAGAGTGGGATATGTGATTCCATCTTATATTTGTTGACAAGCTCGGGATAGTCCTTAGAAAACTTTTCTGTAAGAAGAACTATGCCTATTTCTTTGCTGTTAACAACAAAATTGAGGGCATCAGTAAGTTCATTTTTTTCATGAACCACCACTCCTTCCACTCCTGCAAGTCTCATACCTGTAAGAGTATCTACATTATCGCTAATAAGGTACATTTTCATAAGATTGCCTATTATAAACGACCTAAGATCATGAATGCAACTACAAGTCCGTAAAGACAAACACCCTCTGCAAGACCTACGAAGATAAGTGACTTACCAAGGATTGAACCGTCCTCACTGATAGCACCAAGTGCTGCAGATGCTGCTGCAGATACGGCGATACCGCCACCGATACAAGCAAGACCTACTGAAAGAGCTGCTGAAAGATATCCAAGACCTGCTGCGCCTGAAGCTGCTGTCTCACCTGCCGCATAAGCGTTGCCTGATAAGAACAATACACTTGCAATTGCCATAACGCCGAAGAACATAAAGATATTTCCTGCAAGGGCTTTTTTATAACGGCCCTTTGTCTTCTCACCGATCATAAATGCTATGAAAGGAACTGCAATACTTAAAATAAGAGCTGCTGAAAGAGTTACTTTTGCTAATGTGTTCATTTTTTTTCTCCTAAATAAAAACTATATATTTATATGACGAAAGTCATATGGTTAATAAATTGATTTGTTACTATGCGTAAGGCTTAAATGCCCTGCCGCCTCCGGTATAGAATCTGGAGAATAACTCATAATACTCCAGACGAAGTACCTGTATACCTACAATCAAACCTTCCATACCCATGACGAAGATGTTTCCGAGAACAACACCGATCCAGTTGATGTTTCCGCTCTCGGCACCTGAAAGCATAAGAACAACTTCCATCATAGCGGCATGGCTGACTGCGAAAGCACCTACCCTGACGAATGACAGTGAGTTTGAGAAGTAGCTCAAGAGCACTTCAAAAAGCTCAAAGAATCCCTGTAATACAAACATTCCGGCTCCGCCTTCAAGGTGAACCTTTCTTCTTTCAACTATTTCAGCCAAAGGCTCTTTTAAGAAGATAAGAATTAAAGGTATTACAAACATTATGATAAGTACTATAGATGCAGGCAGCGGATTTCCCGTCATGAAAAGCACCATGGTGGCAAGTGCGGATGTATAGAATACAAGTCCTGCAACTCCGTTTGTATCAAACAGTGCTTCACCCGGCTTTTTGAATCTGAGCTTGGTCAAAATACTTATAATCATCATAAGTATAATGATAAGCATACCGAGTGTTATAGTCACAACGAAAACGGTATTAAGGTTTCCGATAACAGGAAGTGCAGTCATTGCCTTTGCCGGTCTTAACCAAAGCGGTTGTATAATATCTTCAAAACCGAAGATTGAACCGAATAAGAATCCGAATATTGTGGAGAAGAATCCACATCTTGCAATGATGCCTGCAAGTCTTATTTTCTTAGTACAATACAAAATACTGCCCAAAATCAAAAGTACAAGGCCCTGTCCGACATCTCCGAACATGAAGCCGAACAATATGGAATATGTGATGCCCACAAGAATTGTAGGGTCAAACTCCTTATAATTCGGAAGTCCGTACATCTCAACGAACATCTCAAAAGGTTTAAAGAGTGCATTATTTTTCAGCTTGATAGGCGGAGTGCTGATAACCTTTGACAAATCCTTTTCTGAAAGACAGAAAGTTTCAGGTTCATTCTCCAATTCCTTTGAAAGCCTTTCGGCATCACGCTCTGTTAACCAACCGCATATGATATAAAAGACTTTCTTATCCGCTCTGTTTCCTCTTGTAGCTGCCGCATACTTTCTTACATCAAATACTTTATTGAATCTGTCAAGCACCTGATTTGCAAGCAAAAAGTCGTCTTTTCTGTCCTCAAGAGTCTTTATAATCTTGTCGTCAACGGATGCTATCTCTGTCTTTATTGACTGAATCTTTTCCTCAAGATGTGTGCTGGCCGCAGCAGGCGTACCTTCATATCCTTCAGGTAAGAAAAATCTTTCAAAATGCATAGAAGAGTAGATTGCATCTATCTGATCCGATATGGTATCAGGAACAAAATATACACCCCATACTCTGTCATCAATTTCTCTTGCTTTGTAGAAGATGGTATCGACACTGTCATATACAAAGGTCATGAACTTTTCATAGTATTCTTTCGGCATAGAACCGAATCTGAAGTTCACATACTTAAAATGAAGAATCTTTTCGGTGTCATAATCCAGTCCGATAAAGTATTGAACATTTTTCAGCTTTTCTTCATATTTTGAAAGCCCGGCTTCAAGATCGCTCCTTTTTTGTGAGAAGGCGTTAACCTTATCTGAAAGAGTATTTGTCAATGCCTCAGCCTCTTTGATGCTCATTTGACGATTTGTTTTGAAATCGGTATCCTTAAGATACTCTTTAAGTTCCTGTGAGCTGTTCAGAGCATTTTTATAAGGATTGGTATCAGTAAACGGATGCAGTTCTTTGACATCCTTAAGTTCAGACAGAGCGTTCTCCAGCTGAAAATCATATTTGCTGATATAAGTTTCAATAATTCTGTCAATGTCGTCTTTCGGGCCTGTGATATTCAAGAATTTCATTCTTTCAATCATGCGAAAGACCTCCTTGTTTCAAGTTTTAGAATCGTAGTGATAATATCATCTGCAGGCAGTGCATATCTGATAGACTCTATTATCTTTGTGACTCTGCTTATTTCCAGTTCCCTGGCGTACAGATAGTAACTAAGTGTGGCTAAAGAATACGGATCCTTTTTCTTGTTCTGAGTGTATAAATACTCAAGTGTCGACATGAAAATTTCTTCCAGTCCCGGTTTGTTTTTGAACAACCTGGCTTCAAGTTTTCCGTAGTAGGTCTTTTCAAAAATCTCAAAGAAAGCTGTAACATCTTCAGATTCCGCCATCTGCTTTATCTCATCCACACTGAGTTTGTAGTAGTGCGGGACAAGTGTAGCATAAAGATCGGCACTCTTTACATTGTAGTATTTCTTTGTCCTATATATCCATTGCATATTTAGGAAGTCACATCTTGTGCCGAGGATTGACAGCACATCTTTGCTTTCAGTACCTTTAAGTTCCTTTGCCGCGAATTTGAAGCATATATCAAAGTAGTAAGTATCAAGTGCAAGACCGTACTCAAATATAGTCTGTCCGCCCTTTGAATACACTTCATTCAAGCAGTTGTAATATTCGGTATCTTTCAATGTTTCAATGAATTGAGGGATATCGTTTGCCGCCAACAAATCATCGACATTAAAATCCATATGAGCACTGATATGCTTTGCATAGAATTTTAAGTTCAAGGATTTGGGTCTGTTACTGAGAATATCTCGCAGTATACGCTTTAATACATACATCTCATTGTACATAGACACCAAGTTCAGGTATTTTCTGGGTGTACCCGAAGTGAACTTATACAGTCCCATGAACTCTTCCAAACTACTGAGCATCAAAATCTGCTCGATATCCTCACGGTGTAATGTGGAAACGTCCACATTTTTGAATGCATCTTTGTAGTATTTGTACTTCATCAGCTCATTCATAGCGGAAGATATACTGTCACATTCACACAGTGATTTGAAGCCGTCAATGCTTATCAAATCGCCTGACATTGCGCGGATTTTTGTAGTAAGGGAAGCGTATTTAAATAAATTTCCCATGGCTACTCCTTAATCATTTCTGAAAATAGTGTATCCACATATTTATCATGGTTAGTGTCATACATGTCTTGCAAATCCCTAAAGGCTTTTTCAGATTGCTGCTTAAGTTCCAGTATCTTCTTTTCTTTTGCAACATTCATAGATTCCTGTAATGCGGCAATTCGAGACTTCGTCTTGGCATCCAGATCTTGCTTCCAAAGCTCTTTTTTGGCGTTCATTTCAGCAGCAATTTCTTTTTTCTTAAGATTGGCATCATCAATATAGCTTTGCGACGAGTCTTCGATTTCGGAAAGTCTGCTTATTATATCATCCATAAAACCTCCTTAGTAAATTGTATTATGTGATATACCATGTAAGGCAAACCACTTTAAATATATTTCCGACTATTTTTGCATTGCATATAATAGGTAGAAATACATTTGTCGAAAACAATAATATACCTTTTTAAGAAAAAGTAAAGGGAAAGATTAAATAAAATTGATAAAAAAAATATAAAGCCAACGGGTTAAGTAGTTTTCGGCCTGTGATGTATTGTACAGACACACATAAGTACACACCATGCGAACAGATACTTGAAATAAAATATGGTTTATTGTATAATTATCAAGGAAGTAGGCAATATTTAGCGAAGATGCTTGCCTACTATTTTGTTGTATACGCACATATTTTATGCGGATTTTATGTACTTATATGTATGCATAAAATATCGGCAAAATACTTTAATAACTCAAAACAATAAAGAAATAAGAAAAGGAGAGGATATTGTGTTAAAGTATATTATCAAGAGGTTGATATTCGGTCTTGTTACCATATTTATTGTATCGACCTTGACATTTTTCCTGATGCAGCAAGTTCCGGGCGGACCGTTCGCTGCAGACAAATCAATTTCAAAAGCGGCTCAAAAAGCTTTGGAGGTTAAATACGGCCTTGATAAGCCGATTACGGTACAGTATGTAAATTATTTTAAAAATGCTTTGCATGGTGACTTCGGAATCAGTATAAAGCAAAGAGGAAGGGATGTAGCTCAGATAATATCCTCAAAATTCCCTGTTTCAGCCAGAGTGGGAGGTATATCAATTATACTTTCACTTCTGATAGGAGTTCCGCTAGGTTCCATTGCTGCGCTTAATCGAGGTAAGATACTTGACAGGCTCATCATTATATTTGCCACCTTGGGCATTGCGGTACCGAGCTTTGTTATCTGTACAATTCTTATGTATATACTCGGCGTTAAGCTTGAACTTTTGCCGACATACGGTCTGACATCACCGCTTCATTATATAATGCCTGTTATGGCACTGTCTTTTTATCCTACAGCATATATTGCAAGACAGATGAGATCGTCAATGCTTGATGTACTCGGACAGGATTATATGAGAACTGCAAGAGCAAAAGGACTTTCAGAGAATGTTATCTTGTTCAAGCACGCACTCAGAAATGCAATTCTACCTATTGTTACATATATGGGACCTTTGGTAGCATATACACTTGTAGGAAGCTTTGTAGTGGAAAAGATATTTACAATTCCGGGACTCGGAGGTGAATTCGTAAGTTCGGTTATCAATCAGGATTACACCGTTATCATGGGAACTACAATATTCCTTGCAGCACTTATCATTGTGATGAATGTTTTGGTCGATATTGCATACACCATAATAGATCCGAGAATCAAACTTAAGTAAAGCCTATAAGAAAGGAGAAGGTTGTCACATAGCTTGTGATTTACCTATATAAAATGAGCAAACACATTATTTCAGGGCATTTAAACTTGTCGCCCGATGATCTTTTGCCCGCAAGCAAAGAAGAAAAAGAAAGTCTGATAGTGATGCGTCAAAGTGTCAGCTTCTGGCAGGACGGCTTCAGAAGACTTTTAAAGAATAAAGTTGCACTTGCATCTTTGGCGGTATTCATTATTATATTGATACTGGCATTCATAGTTCCGATATTCTATCCTTACAACTATGCAACACAGATTCAAGGCAGTGAGAGACTTTTGCCTATGCAGTACTCCGCATCCGAGCTTACAAGGATATCGGCGGGAGAGCATATATTCCCACATATACTCGGTACGGACAGTCTTGGAAGAGACTACGCCATAAGAGTAATGATGGGTGCCAGAATCTCACTTATAGTAGGACTTTTGGCGTCACTTATCGTACTTGTTATAGGATCCATATACGGTTCAATAGCCGCATTCTCAGGCGGTTGGGTAGATCTTATAATGATGAGAATTGTAGATATTATATATACGGTTCCTGATATTCTACTTATTATATTGCTTACATTCGCACTTAAAAAACCTATGAAGCTTTTGGCAAATGCGCCGGGCTTCGGATGGATAAATGTGCTTGGAATCAATCTTATCAGTATATTCGTAGTGTTCGCATTGCTTTACTGGGTAGGTATGGCAAGAATTGTCCGTGGACAGATACTTGTGTTAAAGGAGCAGGAGTATGTTACGGCTGCAAGAGCGTTAGGCGCAAAGAGCGGCTCAATCATCAGAAAGCACCTGCTTACAAACACTATCGGTACACTTATAGTTACTACAACATTGCAGATACCTTCAGCAATATTTACCGAGAGTTATCTTTCATTCTTAGGACTCGGTGTTGCGGTACCTATGCCTTCACTCGGTTCACTTGCATCCGATGCCATTACAGGATTGCAATCATACCCTTATCTTTTGTTTGCACCTGCACTGCTTATAAGTTTGATAATACTGAGTCTTAACCTTTTGGGTGACGGACTTCGTGATGCATTTGACCCTAAGTTAAAGAATTAAGGAGAGATATATGAAACATTTGGTAGATATAGAACATGAAAGACTCTCCTTCTTTACACCTGCAGGAGAGGTAAAAGCGCTTGATGACGTTTCCTTCTATGTAAATGAGGGAGAAGTACTCGGAATAGTAGGAGAGTCAGGTTCCGGAAAGAGTGTTACAAGTTATTCACTTATGGGACTTATAGCAAATCCCGGAAAGATTATAGGCGGTGACCTCTATTTCAACGGATATCACATCAATGATATGAGCGAAAAGGAAATGAGGAAAATCCGCGGAAATGAGGTTTCAATCATTTTCCAGGACCCTATGACCAGTTTGAATCCGGTATATACTATCGGTAATCAGATAATGGAGGTTATACTCCTCCACACAAATAAGTCAAAGACCGAGGCGAAAGAGAGAGCAAAAGAGCTGCTTACACTTGTAGGAATCAATGAGCCTGAAAAGAGACTTAAGCAGTATCCGCATGAGCTTTCAGGCGGTATGAGACAGAGAGTTATGATAGCTATGGCACTTGCCTGTGAGCCGAAGCTTTTGATTGCGGACGAGCCGACCACAGCACTTGACGTTACAATTCAGGCACAGATTATAGAGCTTATGATGGACCTTAAGAATAAGCTCGGCATGGCAATCATTATGATTACACATGACCTTGGTGTCGTTGCAAGCATATGTGACAGAATAGCCGTTATGTATGCAGGTAAGATAGTGGAGAGCGGTCTTACAGACGATATCTTCTACAATCCGAAACATGAGTATACAAAGGGACTTTTAAAGAGTATCCCTAAGATGTATGAGGCTGACTATGAAAGACTTGTACCTATCGAGGGTTCACCTGTGGATATGCTTAATCCGCCGAAGGGCTGCCCGTTTGCTTCAAGATGTGACTCATGTATGAAGATATGTTTAAGAGAGATGCCGCCTGTCAAGAATTTCAGTGATACACATTATTCACAGTGCTGGCTGAATGAAATAGAAGAAGATACAAACAGTGAGGGAGGAGAAGCATGTCTGAAAAAATAATCAAGGTTGAACATTTGCAACAATTCTTCCCTGCCGGAGGCTTCGGTAAGAATAAAAAATATGTAAGAGCTGTAGACGATGTTTCTTTCTACATCGAAAAGGGAGAGACATTGGGACTGGTAGGAGAGTCGGGCTGCGGAAAGACTACCACAGGAAGATCACTGCTCAGACTCTATGAGCCTACAGACGGTAGAATTATCTATAACGACAAGGTACTTTTTGACAGCGGAAAGGTTCCGCTTGTGGATGATAACGGAAACGATATAATTGAAAACGGTGTACCTAAGCTTGGCAAAAAGACCGCCGTAAATATGTCGGAGTACAGAAAGAAACTGCAGATAGTATTCCAGGATCCTTATGCTTCACTTGACCCGAGAATGACTGTAGGCGATATAATAGGAGAGGCTATAGATATAAACAAGATTGCATCTTCAAAAAAGGACAGACAGGACAGGATAATAGAAGTTCTAAGAACTGTAGGTCTTAACTCCGAGCATGCCAACAGATATCCTCACGAGTTCTCAGGAGGTCAAAGACAGAGAGTCGGTATTGCAAGAGCACTTGTAGTCAATCCTGATTTCATAGTAGCCGATGAGCCGGTGTCCGCACTTGACGTTTCCATACAGGCACAGGTTGTAAATATGTTTGAGGATTTGCAAAAGGAGAGAGGGCTTACATATCTCTTTATTGCACATGACCTTTCTATTGTAAACCATATCAGTAACAGAATCGGTGTTATGTACCTTGGAAAGATGGTGGAGCTGGCAGAGGCCGGTGAAATTATCTTCAGACCGCTTCACCCTTATACAAAGAGTCTTATTTCAGCTATACCTGTGGCGGATCCTAAGATAGCAAGAGAGAGATCAAGAATAGTACTTGAGGGAGAGGTTCCTTCACCACTTAATCCGCCTAGCGGATGCCATTTCAGAACCAGATGTAAGTATGCTACTGAGCAGTGCGCCATGGAAGTTCCGAAGTGGAGAGAGATGGAAAAGGGACATTTTGTGGCCTGCCACAATATTGAAAAGATTAATTAGATATTATGACCGCGTGGTTTTAATAAAAAACATTTAGGAGGATTTATGAAGAAACAATTGATTTTGGTGACATTGGTTATGACCGGTGCACTGGCGCTTACAGCTTGCGGCGGCTCAAAGTCGGCAAATAATGCAAACGGTAAGATTCTTACTATCGAAATGGGACCTGAGGTGGAGACAATTGACCCTGCACTCAATACCACAAATGACGGTGCAAACTATATAACTTATCTTTTTGACAACCTGCTTAGAGTAGATAAGGACGGTAAGATAGCTCCAAGTATGGCAGAAAAGTATGAAGTAAGCGATGACGGACTTACATGGACATTCCATCTGAGAGACGGACTTAAGTGGTCTGACGGATCGGCTCTTACAGCTAATGACTTTGTATACAGCTGGCAGAGAATGGTTGACCCTGAGGTTGCGGCACCATATGCAGAGACTATGCTCGGAATGGTAGAGGGATATAAGGACGCTATCGGTAACCCTGATGCAAACGGTAATACTACAACAACTCCTGATGTCACAAAGCTTAAGGTAGAGGCTCCTGATGACAAGACTTTTGTAGTACATATGTCACATCCTACACCTTATTTTGACAGACTTGCATCATTTGCGGCACTTTCACCTGTAAAGAAGGATGTTGTAGAGGCCAATCCTGACGGTTGGAGTCTTGATCCTAAGACATATGTATCTACAGGTCCTTTCAAGCTTACAGAGTGGAAGCAGGGAAGCCATATATTGGTTACAAAGAATGAGAATTACTGGAATAAGGATGCTGTAAAACTTGACGGTATCAAATGTCTTCTTATGCAGGATCAGAATGCCGCTTTCAGCGCATATGAGTCAGGCGATGCCTTAATGATTAAGGATTACCCTGTACAGGAGATAACAACAATACAGAAGAGACCTGATTTCAAGACCGATCCTAAGCTTGGAATAGCATATATCGATGTGAACAATGATTTGGATGAGTTTAAAGATCCTAAGGTGAGAGAGGCACTTGCACTTGCACTTGACAGAAAGTATATGGCGGAGACTATTACAGCAGGTATAAATTCACCTGCGACAGGCTTTATTCCGACAGGTGTAGTGGATTGGGACGGAAGCGCATGGGCTGACAATATCACAGATAAGTCTGTATACTACGATAATGACAATTTTGCTGCAAACCTTGCAAAGGCTAAGGAGCTTTTGAAGGAGGCAGGACATGAGAACGGTGCAGGCCTTCCTACAATGTCATACACAACCAATGATGCAGGCCTTAACAAGAAGGTTGCAGAGTACTTACAGCAGGCTTGGAAAGAGCTTGGAATAAATGTTGAAGTAAACATCGTTGAGTGGAAGTCATTTATACCGCAGAGAAGATCCGGAAATTATCAGATTGCAAGAGACGGATGGGTAATGGATTACAACGACCCTTCAAATCTTCTTGAGTGTGCATACAGTACAAACGGAAACAACAGTTCAAGATACAAAAATCCTGAGTATGATGCACTTCTTGACAAGGCTGCAAATGAGACAGATGCCAAGACAAGATTCGGATATTTACATCAGGCTGAGGAGCTTCTTTTAAAGGATGCAGGAGTTATTCCGCTAATGTATCAGAATGAGACATATCTTCAGAAGGATAATATAAAAGACAGCTTCTATACATCAGACGGTATTTGGCACTTTGAGTATGCGGATATCGCAGAATAATATTATATTATAGAGTCGGAAACTTCCGGCTCTTTTTATATTATCCTGTATAGACTGATTACATAAATGTTCATTGTGTTATTTAGGTGTAGACAAACGGAAGTTAATATAGTATAATTATGCATGCAAGTGAATAAACTTAAAAATTTATAAATATTGTACGAATTACTTTATACAAATATTATAATATTTAAGTTTGTATGCTATTTCATTAAGTCGGAGGAGGAATGATGAAAAAAAGATTTATTGTTGCGGCATTGGCAATAGCCGGTGCAATGGCCCTTTCAGGATGTGGCGGTACAAAGTCGGGAAGTGATTCGGCAGGAAGTAAGAGTGCGCAAAGTGACGGTACAAAAACAGGTAAGAAAATACTTACAGTTCAGCTTGGACCGGATGTAGAGACAATTGACCCTGCGCTTAATTCGGCTGTTGACGGAGCAAACTATATATTGTTTGCATTTGACAATCTTTTAAAGATGGATAAAGACGGAAAGGTGGTACCGGGGCTTGCAGAAAAATATGAAGTAAGTGACGACCAGCTTACATGGACATTCCACTTAAGAGACGGATTAAAGTGGTCCGACGGTTCAGCTCTTACAGCTAATGATTTTGTATACAGCTGGCAGAGAGTGGTTGATCCGAATGTTGCCGCACCATATGCACAGACAGTGCTCGGAATGGTGGAAGGTTATGATGATGCTGTCGGAAAACCTGATGCTGACGGTAATACCACAGTAGACCCTGACCCTACAAAGCTTAGAGTTGAAGCTACAGATGACAAGACTTTGGTTGTACATATGGCAAAGCCTACACCTTACTTTGACAAGCTTGCGGCATTTGCTTCACTTTCACCTGTTAAGAAGGAAGTGGTAGAGGCAAATCCTGACGGTTGGAGTATCGACCCTAAGACATATGTTTCATCAGGTCCTTTTAAACTTACAGAGTGGAAACCGGGAAGCTATCTGATGTTTGAGAAGAATGAGAACTATTGGGATGCCGACTCTATAAAGCTTGACGGTATCAAATGTCTGCTTATGCAGGATCAGAATGCGGCTTTCAGTGCATATGAGTCAGGTGATGCTTTAATGATAAAGGATGTCCCTACACAGGAGATAGATTCATTAAAGAGCAGAGCCGATTATCATATAGATCCTATACTCGGAACATACTATCTTGATTTAAACAATACCTTAGATGAGTTTAAGGATTCAAGAGTAAGAGAGGCGCTTTCACTTGCTCTTGACAGAAAGTATATTTCAGAGACAATTACATCAGGTACATATACACCTGCAAGCGGATTTGTAAGTGAGGGTGTAACAGACTGGAACGGTACTGCATGGCAGGACAATATAACAGATAAGTCAGCTTATATAAATATTGATGACCATGCTGCAAACCTTGCAAAGGCTAAGGAGCTTTTGAAGGAAGCCGGACATGAGAACGGTGCAGGTCTTCCTGACATAGTATATTCAACAAACGATCAGGCTTACCACAAAAAGATTGCAGAGTATTTACAGCAGGCATGGGGCGAACTTGGACTTAAGGTTGATGTAAATATAGTTGAGTGGAAGTCATTCACACCGCAAAGAAGAGCAGGTAACTACCAGGTGGCAAGAGACGGATGGGTAATGGATTACAACGATCCTTCAAATATCCTTGAGCTTGCATTGACCGGAAACGGAAACAACAATTCCAAGTACAGCAATCCTGAATTCGATGCACTTATGGGCAAGGCGGCTACAGAGAAAGATCCGCAGACAAGATTCGGATACTTACATCAGGCTGAGGACGTTATAATGAAGGATACGGCTATGGTTCCGCTCCTTTATTACAATGATTTCTACCTTCAGAGTGATAAGATAACAGGCAGCTGGCATTCACCTGACGGATTCTGGCACTTTGAATATGCCGATTTGGCTCAGTAAGATAAAAATATAATTATAATAATAAAATCGGGCAGAGACTTCATAGATTGGGGTCTCTTCTTTTTATATTGACTTTTTCGCTACAAAAAATTAAAATTGTAGCGAAAGGGTTGAAAATATGGGTGAAAGAAATATTCTTGACAGGTTACTTGAAGTACAGAATGGTTATATTAGACTGGTTGATGCACAAAATGAAGGAGTATCAAAGCATTCTGTTTTGGATTATGTCCGTAAGAATGAAATGGAAAAGATTGCTCCGGGTATATACATTTCACCTGATGCATGGGAAGACAGATTGTATTCGATTCAGCTAAGGAATAGAAAAATTGTTTTCTCCCATGAGACAGCTTTGTATATTCATAATCTTTCCGATAGAGAGCCTTTTTCACCGGTAATTACTGTTGGACGAGGATATAATGCGAAACATCTGAAAGATAACGGCGTTGTAGTGCATACGGTAAGACAGGAATGGTTAGAGCTGGGCTTGACAAAGGCGCAGACTTTTACAGGTAATACTGTAAGAATCTACGATAAAGAACGTTGTATATGTGATATTATCAAGAATAAAAAAAGAATGGATATACAAGTATTTCAAATGGCTTTGAAATCTTATTTTTCAGATAGTGAAAAAAACATTCATAATCTCATGGAATATGCAGGTATTATGGGGGTTTCAGATAAGGTGAGACAATATACAGAGGTATTGTTATGATGAAAAGTGCTACAGCTGTAAAGGCAAAGATAAAAAATAAAGCAGGTGGTGACAGTGACAAATCGCAGATAATGCTAAGAATATATTTAATGGAGCGACTACTGGAGAGAGTTTCTTTGTCACAATACAGAGACAATTTTGTGTTGAAAGGTGGGCTTTTAGTATCTTCTCTGGTAGGTGTGGATATGCGTTCAACTATGGATGTAGATACTACAGTAAAATCACTTCCTTTAAATAAGAGGTCAGCACAGAAGATTTTGGAAGAAATAATAGCAATTGAAGTAGATGACGGAGTTGTTTTCCGTATAACCAGGGTACAGGATATTATGGAAGGTCACGAGTATGAAGGTATTCGTTTTATGATAGAGTGTACGATAGATAAGTTAAAACAGACCATTAAGGTTGATATATCAACAGGTGATGAGATTACGCCGAGGGCGGTAGCATATAAGTTACCACTTATTATTGAGGACAGATCAATTAATCTTTGGGCGTACAATTTGGAAACGCTTCTTGCAGAAAAACTTGAAACCGTCATGGTAAGAGCGGAGGCTAATACAAGAATGAGAGATTTCTATGATATATATGTTTTACTGAAGCAAGATGCAGTGACTATTGATAGAGGTACAATGAAATCTGCATTTTATGCGACATGTAAGAGACGAGAGTCTACTGAGCAGATTGTGACGATAGATGATGTTATCAATAAGATTGCTGATGACGAAGTAATGAAGCAGCAATGGAAGAACTATCAAAAAACCAACTATTATGTAGGTGCACTAGAATGGGAGGATGTAATAGGAAGCACGAGAACATTAAAAACAATGGTTGAGTAAAAAATAACGATATTGTAGATTATTCCTGAAAATGAGATATTTTTTATATGCTCCCGTCTTTGACAGTTTTGAAATATAAAACACCCTTCAAGCTCTTTGTTTTAGCGGCTTTGGAGGGTATTTCCATTTCGTTTTGAAACTATAAAAATAGTATTTTTTATTAACGGATAGTATATTTTTTACCAAGTGCAAGTTCTTTTTTTAAGCATATCTGAATGATAGCATATTTCGGTTAGAACTACAAATTTAAAGATATAGTATTTGAGGCATAAAAACAATAAAATATACATATAAATTTGCACTTTTATGGATTTATATGTTGATTTTATTATAATATACCATATAATATACATATAGATGTCTTGTTTAAATGAAGTGGAGAAAAAATATGCTGATACAATTTAATTTTAAAAATTTCAAATCATTTCGTGATGAAGCTACATTGGATATGTCGGCGACTAAAATAACAGAACATGAAGACCATGTTGTAGATATTGCAAATGATAAGTTATTGAAGGTTGCAGCTGTTTATGGAGCTAATGCAAGCGGAAAGTCAAATATATATGAGGCGTTTGACTATATGACATATTATGTATCGGAATCATTTAAGTTCGGAGATGAGAATGAAGGGTATAGAAAGAGTGAGAAAAAATATATAGAGGTTACACCATTTTTATTTGATGATAATAGTTGTAATGGTGAGACTTCATTTGAAGTTTTCTATGTCGATAATTTAGAGAATACCGGAAAGACATATCAATATGGTTTTGTTTTAAAGGGTAGAGAAGTAGTGGAGGAATGGCTATATTCAAAGGCAAAAACGGCAAGAAATAAGTATAGGACTATATTTTATCGTAAAGCCGGTGAAGAATTGGAAATAAACGGAATTCCAAAGAGACAAATGGAGAATATCAAAGCCTCGCTAAATAAAGAATCTTTAATAGTGTCCTTGGGTGCAAAGCTTCGTATTGAAAAACTTAAGAAGGTCAGAGATTGGTTCTTAAAAAATGAAGTTATAAGTTTTGGAAACCCGGTAGAAAATTTGGTACGCTCATATGGTTTACCAAAGGGATTTGTAGATGATAAAAAAGTTCAAGAGAATATGGTTAATTACTTTGCGGCTTTTGACGAGTCTATAAATGACTTTAAAGTAGAGGAAGTAGAGTCGGAAGATGAAAAAGAGGTTGATAAGAGCTATACAATAAATACTGTTCATAAGAAGTTGGGAGGAGACGGTATAGCCTCTATTCCTTTAAGACAGGAGTCAAGCGGTACTCTGAAGATGTTTGCACTATACCCGTCTATAAAAGAGGTTTTAGATAATGGTGGAACACTATTTGTAGATGAACTTAATGCAAGATTACATCCTTTACTTGTGCGTAATATAATACTTACTTTTTTATCTAAAGAGATAAATACCATGAATGCTCAACTTATCTTTACTACTCATGATATATGGCAGTTTTCAAATGATTTACTGCGTAGAGATGAAATTTGGATGGTAAATAAAAATAGTGACGGGATATCGGAGTTATATTCTTTAGCTGATTTTAAGGATGAGGACGGAAATAAAGTACGTAGGGATGAAGACTTAGCAAAGAAATATATGTTGGGTAACTATGGTGCCATCCCTGCACTGAAGCCTATGAAGGTGCTTAGGGAGGGTGATATATAGTGAGTAAAAGGGGAGAAAAATTAAGCGATTACAGGGCGGGAAAAAGAAAAGATCGTAATCAGAGAGTAGGTACAAGGGTACCTGAGTTGGGTTATTATCTGATAGTGACAGACACAGAGGAGACTGAGAAGAACTATTTTGAAGGGTTGAGGGACAGTATTCCAAAAGAGTTAAAGAATCGCTTGATAATTAAAGTGGAAAAAGCTAAAACAGTTGATCTTGTAGAAAGAGCACTGGAATTTGTTAGCAAAGACTCTCAGATGAGGATGCCGTGGATTGTATTTGACAGAGATGAAGTGAAGGATTTTGATAAGATTATTCAAGATGCGGAGAAAAGTGGTGTGATGGCGGGATGGTCTAATCCTTGCTTTGAGATTTGGATGTATGCATATTTCGGAGAAATGCCGGTAATAGAAAAATCAGTGAAATGTTGTGAAAAATTTGCAGATAAGTTTGAAAAATGTACCAAGAAGAAATACCTTAAAAATGACAGGCGTATTTATCAAAAACTCTTAGAATACGGAGATGAGAAAAATGCAATTCAAATAGCAAAGAAAAACTATAATATATGTGTTAAAAATACAAATAAGAATCCGTCTGCTATGTATCCGGCATCTACAGTACATATGTTAGTGGAAGAAATAAAAAATAAAGTAGAAAACCTGAAATAATAAGGTAAAAATCACGAGGTCACCCCCCGCAGGGATGACCTCATTTTATTATGATATCACTTTCTTATTATTATTTTCTTCTTTCAGATTCTTCTGTGCTGTAGAGAGCATAAGCTTGATTCTGTTGAGCTGGTTTACCTCGGAAGCACCCGGATCATAGTCTACCGCTATGATATTGGCTTCAGGGTGTGAGCGGCGAAGCTCTTTGATAACACCCTTGCCCACTACGTGGTTCGGCAGACAGCCGAAAGGCTGTGTGCAGACGATATTCGGTGTGCCTGTCTCTATAAGCTCAAGCATCTCTCCGGTTAAGAACCAGCCCTCACCGGTCTGATTACCTATAGATACATAATCCTTTGCCATATTTGCAAGGTGGTCTATTCTTGAAGGAGCGACAAAATGCTTACTCTTTTCAAGCGCCTTTCTGGCATCGCCTCTGAGAGCCTCAAGTACCTTGATACCTGCATTTGCCATAAATGCGGACTTCTTTGACATACCGAGATACTCAGCTTTAAAGTTACTGTTATAGAAACTGTAAAGCAAAAAGTCTAAAAGATCAGGCATTACAGCCTCTGCACCCTCTTTTTCAAGCAACTCTACGATATGGTTGTTTGCGAGAGGAGAGAACTTAACAAGGATTTCTCCTACTATACCTACCCTCGGCTTTTTGATATTGAGTCTTGGAAGATTATCAAAGTCTTTTACAATACCTCTGATATTTCTCTTGAACTCACCGAAGTTCGGTTTTCTTACAGACAGAGAGTCTATTACACGATTTCTCCACTTCTTATGCAGTCTGTTTGCAGCACCCTTTTCCTTCTCATAAGGTCTTGTAGCATACAAAACTCTCATAAAGAGGTCACCGTATACGACAGCCTGCATTGCCTTTATTATCATGGCAGGAGTCATCTTAAAGCCTTCGTTGGTCTCCATACCGTTGGCATTGACAGAGATTACAGGAATCTGCTCCATATCCACCTTCTCAAGGGCTCTTCTGATAAAGCCGATATAGTTGCTGGCTCTGCAGCCGCCACCTGTCTGGCTCATAAAGATTGCGGTCTTATTCGGATCGTATTTGCCTGAAAGCAATGCTTCCATTATCTGACCTACTACGATAAGAGAAGGGTAGCAGGCATCATTGTTTACATACTTTAAGCCGCAGTCTATAGCCGAACGCGAATCATTTTGCAAAACCTCTACATGATAGCCGAAGGCATTTAATGCCGGCTCCAAAAGGTCAAAATGTATAGGAGACATCTGTGGACAAAGAATAGTGTATTCATCCTTCATCTCCTTTGTAAACACCTTTCTGTGGTAAGCTGAGGATTGAATCTTTCTCTCATAGTTTTTCTTATCTCTTACACGAAGTGCGGCGATAAGTGAACGGATACGGATTCTTGCGGCACCGAGGTTGTTTACCTCATCAATCTTAAGTACAGTATAGATCTTTCCTGAACCTGTAAGTATATCACTTACCTGATCTGTGGTAACTGCGTCAAGTCCGCAACCGAATGAGTTGAGCTGTACAAGGTCAAGGCAGTCATCTTTTTTTACAAGGCTTGCGGCTGCATAGAGTCTTGAGTGATACATCCACTGGTCGCTTACGATAACAGGTCTTTCAACCTTGGCAAGGTGAGATACGGAGTCCTCTGTAAGTACGGCAATGCCGAATGATGTAATCATATCCGGGATACCGTGGTGAATCTCAGGGTCTACATGGTATGGTCTGCCTGCAAGTACAATGCCGTGGCGATTGTTCTTATGAAGCCACTCTATAGTCTTTTCACCTTCTCGCTCGATATCCTTCTTTGCCTGTATAAGCTCTGTCCAAGCCGCGTGAGCTGCGAACTTTACTTCTCTTTCATTGATATCGAATTCGTCCTTCATAACCTTTATCAGCTGATTTGTAAGTACCTCTTCATTTGTAAATGCCATAAAAGGGTTTAAAAATCTGGTATTGGTCTCTCGGATTTCCTCTACATTGTTCTTTATATTCTCGGCATATGAAGTGACGATAGGGCAGTTGAAATGGTTGCCTGCATCAGGCTGCTCATTTCTCTCATAAGGTATACAAGGGTACCAGATGGTGCGAATACCGTTCTTTATAAGCCATGAGATATGACCGTGTGTAATCTTGGCAGGGTAGCACTCCGACTCACTTGGTATTGACTCTATTCCAAGCTCATATATCTTCTTTGTGGACATAGGAGAGAGCACTGTTCTGAAGCCGAGGTTTCTAAAGAATGTTGCCCAGAACGGGAAGTTCTCATACATATTTAAAACTCTCGGTATACCGACAGTACCTCTGAATGCCTTGTCGGCTGTAAGCGGCTCATAGTCAAACATACGGTGATATTTATAATCATATAGGTTCGGAACGTCCTTTTTCACTCTGTCTTTTCCAAGACCTCTTTCACATCTGTTTCCTGATATGAAGTTTCTTCCGCCTTCGAATTTGTTTACAGTCATTACACAGTTGTTGTTACATCCGCGACATCTTGTCATTGAGGTGTCATACTGTAAGCTTATGATTTCATCAAGAGGAAGCATGGTTGTCTTTTTGTTTTCGTATCTTTCTCTTGCAATAAGAGCGGCACCGAAAGCTCCCATGATACCTGCAATGTCCGGTCTTGTTACAAATCCGCCTGAGATCTTTTCAAACGCACGAAGTACGGCATCATTGTAGAATGTACCGCCCTGTACTACGATGTGCTTTCCGAGGTCTGCCGCATTTGAAATCTTTATAACCTTAAAAAGTGCATTTTTAATAACCGAGTACGCAAGTCCGGCTGAAATGTCTGCGACTGTAGCGCCTTCTTTTTGTGCCTGTTTTACATTTGAGTTCATGAAAACAGTACATCTTGTACCTAGGTCTACAGGGCTCTTTGCAAAGAGCGCTTCCTTTGCAAAGTTTTGAACGGAGAAGTTTAATGAACCTGCAAAGGTCTCGATAAATGAACCGCAACCTGCCGAACAAGCCTCGTTTAACTGTACTGAATCTACAGTGCCGTCTTTGATACGAATACATTTCATATCTTGACCGCCGATATCAAGTATACAGTCAACATTAGGCTCAAAGAATGCCGCCGCATAGTAATGTGCAATAGTCTCAACTTCGCCCTCATCCAGCATAAATGCGGCCTTCAATAGTGCCTCGCCATAGCCGGTGGAACATGAATAGACTATCTTTGCATCAGGGCGAATCTTGTCCTTTACCTCTTTGATTGCCTTGATAGCCGTAGCCAAAGGTGAACCGTGGTTGTTTGAATAGAAGTTCCAAAGCAGACTTCCGTCTTCACCTACAAGAGCAATCTTTGTGGTTGTTGAACCGGCATCTATACCGAGGAAGATATTTCCGCTGTAGTCCTCAAGCTTTCCGGTCTTTACGCTGTGACCGAAATGTCTTTGTGAAAACTCCTCATAGTCGGCTTCGTCCTTAAATAAAGGCTCAAGTCTGGCAACCTCATGTTCCATTTTGATACCTTCACGAAGTTTTTTGATAAGGTCTGAAATACCGATCATAGAATCCTTGCTTTCACAGTTCAGTGCGGAACCGATGGCTGCAAAAAGATGTGAATTCGGCGGGTCCACAATGTATTCGCCTGTAAGGTTGAGTGTTCTTATAAAGGCCTGCTTAAGTTCCGAAAGGAAGTGTAGCGGTCCTCCAAGGAAGGCCACATGACCTCGTATAGGCTTACCGCAGGCAAGACCTGAGATAGTCTGATTTACCACCGCCTGGAAAATAGAAGCTGAAAGGTCCTCTCTGGTTGCACCTTCATTGATAAGCGGCTGTACGTCGGTCTTTGCAAAAACTCCGCATCTGGCAGCTATAGGATAGATTGACTTATAGTTTTTTGCATACTCGTTAAGTCCGATTGCATCTGTCTGAAGCAGTGAAGCCATTTGATCGATAAAGCTTCCTGTACCTCCTGCGCAGATACCGTTCATTCTCTGGTCGATACCGCCTGTGAAGTAGATAATCTTGGCGTCTTCTCCACCAAGCTCTATTGCCACATCGGTTTGCGGTGCAACTGCTTTAAGTGCTGTAGCCACGGCTACAACCTCCTGTACAAAGGTTGACTTAAGATGCTTTGAAAGTGTGAGACCGCCTGAGCCGGTGATCATCGGAATGATGTTTACTTCTCCTATTTTCTCAAAGGCATCTGATAGCTGTGCCGCCAAAGTCCCCTGAATATTTGCATAATGTCTGCGATAATCTGAAAATACTACATCGTGATTGCTGTCAAGTATAGCAATTTTTACTGTAGTAGAACCTATATCTATACCGAGTACATAGGTTTTTTCTGTGTTTTGCATATAATAACCTCTTAAATAAGCTTAAAATCAAATTTGTGTCTGTTAAGTTTGAAATATCTGCAGCAGGCATTTCAAACTTTTATTTTTGCATCAAATATAATTGCGTACAAAAATAACATGTAAAAACATGATTTTATATCATAGCACATTGCTAGGAATAAGGCAATGAATAAGAGATTAAAAGAGTGTTAAAATTAAAAGTGCCAAAACCGACTTTCGTCTGAATTGACACTTTTGATATTATTTAGAATGCTGTTATTGTAGCAATCAATCCGAAGACTACTCCCGGAAAGTTTGCAGCAGATACAGGATAATCTCTTTTTTCTTTTAATAGACCGTATGCTGTCCAAATAGAGCAGTTGATGGCGGCTGCCAAGGGCTGTAAGAAAAATGTCTTATGTCCATGTAGATTACCCATTATCTGAGGAACATATGATATATACATTATTACGGAAAGTGCTGTTCCTATCCATCCCATAATTGTTAATTGTTTTTCGCTCATATTTTTATACCTCTTATATCTAAAGCTATGTAAAAAATCTTACAATGAAAGTCCGTTTGTAAAGACATTCAAGTAATTTGGTTACTCTGCCATTATAACAGATTGAAATTTGTAATATAAGTATATCTGAGATAATAGTTTAAATATATCGTAGTTAGGTATATTGTAGTTATAGCAGAAGGATTTTTGTATATATTATTTGCAGCAGCCTAGTTCATTGCTTCTTTCATCTCTTTTACATACTCTCCGATATATTTTGGGGCTTCGGTTTTATATTTTTTGAGTAGTTTTATTATTGCTGAACCTACTATTACTCCGTCTGCAATTTGGCTCATCTCATTTGCCTGCTGCGGTGTGGATATACCGAAGCCTATAGCACATGGAATTGATGTATTTTCTTTTACTATCTTTACTATGGAGTCAAGGTCGGTGGTTATCTCACTTCTGGTACCTGTTACACCGAGGCTTGATACAATGTATAAAAATCCCTTTGCCTCTTTTGCAATCATGGCGATACGATCGTCTGAAGTCGGAGCAATGAGAGATATAAGGTCAACATTATGGCTGTCTGCCACATCAAGAAATTCTTTCTTTTCCTCAAAAGGAATATCGGGAAGTATTATTCCGTCAATGCCGACTTCATTACATCTTGTGAAAAATTTTTCGGCACCGTATGAGAAGACCACATTGGCATAGGTCATAAATACAAGCGGAACACTTACTTCTTTTCTGACATCGGCAACCATATCAAAGACCTTGTCCGTGGTGATACCGCCTGCAAGCGCTCTGATATTGGCGCCCTGTATTACAACGCCCTCTGCTGTCGGGTCCGAAAACGGAATACCTATTTCTATAAGGTCGGCGCCGTTTTTTACCATCTCCAAGATAGCGGCTTTTGTGGTGTCTACATCAGGATCGCCGCAGGTGATAAACGGAATAAATGCTTTTTTATTTTTGAATGCTTCATGTATCTTATTCATATAGGTCTTCTCCTTTGTATCTTGCAATGGCTGCACAGTCTTTGTCACCTCTTCCCGAGATGGTTATTACAATGATTTTGTCCTTGCCCATAGTAGGTGCTATTTTCTTTGCATAGGCTACGGCATGAGCGGATTCAACAGCAGGGATAATGCCTTCCGTTCTCGAGAGGTACTCAAATGCTTCTACGGCCTCATCATCAGTTATAGGTACATAGCTTGCTCTCTTTATGTCGTTTAAGTAGGCGTGTTCAGGTCCTACTCCCGGATAGTCAAGTCCTGCGGAAATAGAATAAACAGGGGCAATCTGGCCGTATTCATCCTGACAGAAGTATGACTTCATACCGTGGAATATACCGAGGCTTCCTGTATTGATAGTGGCTGCGGTTTCAAAGGTATGTATACCCTTTCCTGCGGCTTCACAGCCGATAAGTGCCACTTCCTTGTCCTCTATAAAGTTGTAGAAGCTTCCGATGGCATTGGAGCCGCCGCCTACACAGGCAAGTACCGCATCAGGAAGTCTGCCTTCTTTTTCCAAAATCTGTTCTTTGATTTCCTTTGATATGACAGCCTGAAAATCTCTTACGATTGTAGGGAAAGGGTGAGGACCCATTACGGAGCCCAGGCAGTAATGTGTATCGTCAATTCTGCTTGTCCACTCTCTCATAGCCTCTGAAACGGCATCCTTTAGAGTCTTTGTACCGCTTGTTACAGGAATAACGGTTGCACCTAAAAGTCTCATCTTGTATACATTAAGTGCCTGACGAATTGTGTCTTCTTCACCCATAAACACTACACATTCCATGCCCATAAGAGCTGCCGCGGTAGCGGTTGCCACACCGTGTTGTCCTGCACCTGTTTCCGCGATAAGTCTGGTCTTACCCATCTTTTTTGCAAGCAGTGCCTGACCGAGTACATTGTTTATCTTATGTGCGCCTGTATGTGTGAGGTCTTCACGCTTCAGATAAATTTTTGCACCGCCGAGGTCCTCAGTCATTTTCTTTGCAAAGTAAAGCTTTGAAGGTCTGCCTGCATAATCGTTTAAAAGATAATGAAGTTCCTTATTGAATTCAGGATCGTTTTTATAATGATTGTACGCATTTTCAAGCTCTATTACCGCATTCATCAGGGTCTCAGGTATGTACTGACCGCCGTGAATTCCAAATCTTCCCTTAGTTTCTTTCATTTTCTACCTCTCTCACTAATTTTACAAATTTTCTCATTTTATCTGCATCTTTTTTACCGTCGGTTTCTATTCCGGAGCTTACATCCACGCCTAATGGGTGCAGGGTGTTTATCTTTTCAGATATATTGTCGGGGGAAAGCCCACCGGCTAAAAAGTAATCGCCTTTAAAATCCTTTAATATCGACTCGTCCAATGTTTTGCCGTCACCTGCACCTGCATCAAGTAGAATAAAGTCACTTCCTTCTTTGTATAATGTATTTATATCGGCTTTTGACTTTATTTTGAAGGCTTTTATAACAGGTATATTTACATATTTTTTAAGCTTACTTATATAGTCGCTGTCCTCGTCTCCGTGCAGTTGGATGAGGTCAATAATATCATTTCTTACCAAATATATGATATTTTCAATGCTCTCATTTACAAATACGCCGACAGCTTTCACCCTTTTATCAAGTCTTTTTTTTAATGCTTTTGCCGTATCATAGGATATAAATCTTTTGCTTTTTTTGGCGAAGACAAATCCTATATAGTCATGCAATAATTCATTGACTACATCTATATCTTCATATCTTTGTATTCCGCATAATTTAATCTTTGTCATTCTTACCCTTTAGCCAATCCAATGTGGCTTTTTTATCTTTTGAACGCATAAGTATTTCACCGACAAGAGCCGCATCCGCTCCCATATCTTTGATATTTTTAATATCATCAGGAGAACTTACGCCGCTTTCAGAGACAAATAATACATCTTTAGGTACAAGGTCACGCAATTTTTTGCTGTTGTTTGTGTCTACGGAAAAATCTTTCAGATTTCTGTTGTTTACTCCGATAATGCGCGCATTTATTTTTTGCGCCATTTCTATTTCGGCTTCGTCATGACATTCCACAAGAGCTGAAAGTCCAAGCTCGTCACAGATATCTTTATAGTATTTCAGCTCGGGAACTGAGAGTATGGAACATATCAGCAGTACACATGAGGCGCCCATTGCCTTGGCTTCATATATCATATATTCGTCAACTGTGAAATCTTTTCTAAGAAGCGGAACTTCGGTAATCTTTGCTATTTCCCTCAGGTATTCATCGCTTCCCAAAAACCACTTAGGCTCTGTAAGCACGGATATGCAGTCTGCTCCGGCTCTTTCGTATTCCTTTGCAATTCTTTGATAAGGGAAATTCTCCGCAATAATACCTTTTGAAGGTGAAGCCTTCTTGCACTCACATATAAAGGAAAGCTCAGGTTTTCGTAATGCGGTTTCAAAGGAAAACCTGTCGGATATTATCTTATCGGCTTCAAGTCTTACCTTTTGCAAAGGTATTTTTTTCTTTTTTTCTTCTATTCTTTCCCTTGTATAATTTGCTATTATATCTAAAATTGCACTACTCATTGCTCACCTTGATAAAGTCTTCCAATACCTTTAATGCTTTTTTACTGTCAATAAGTCTTGCGGCAAGGTTTATTCCTTCCTGAATACTTTTTGCTTTTTCACCGATATAGAGTGCCGCTCCGGCATTTAGAAGTACGGCGTCTCTTTTGGCACCTTTTTCACCTTCTAATATGGAAAGAGTGATGGCGGCATTTTCTTTCGGGTCGCCACCTGCCAAATCCTCTTTTTTGCAGCGGGAAAGGCCGAAGTCTTCAGGTGTTATCTCATATGTATGTAGTGTGCCGTCCTTTATCTCACATACTTTTGTAGGTGCTGAGAGTGAAATCTCGTCAAGCTTGTCCATGCCGTAGACTACCATACCTCTTTTTACTCCAAGCTCCATGAGAACCTTTGCAAGCGGCTCTATCAGGTATTCATCATAAACTCCCAGAAGCTGGCGTTTCGGATGTGCAGGGTTTGTAAGCGGCCCCAGAATATTGAAGACCGTTCTGAATCCGAGTTCCTTTCTGATTGCACCGACATATTTCATTGAGGTGTGATATTTTTGTGCAAAGAAGAAGCAAATGCCCACTTTTTCAAGAAGTTCTCTGCACTTGTCAGGGTCTTCGTCAATGTTTACACCCAAGGCTTCAAGGCAGTCTGCCGTACCGCATTTTGAAGATGCCGCTCTGTTGCCGTGCTTGCTGACTTTCATACCGCCTGCGGCTGCAACTATTGCAGATGTTGTGGAGATATTGAAGCTTCCCGCGTTGTCACCTCCGGTTCCGACTATTTCAAAAAGGTCAAAGTCGGTATCAACCGGTGTGGCGTGTTCTCTCATAGCTTTGGCACAACCGGCAATCTCGCCTGTAGTCTCCGCTTTGGCACTCTTTGTAGACAGTGCTGCAAGAAATGCGGCGTTTTGAGTAGGTGTGGTCTCGCTGTTCATTATTTCATTCATTACGGTGTAAGCTTCGTCAAAACTTAAATCTTCTTTATTTACAATCTTTATAATAGCTTCCTTAATCATAATTTTTCTCCTATAAAGTTTCTAAGCATCTCTTTTCCGTAGGTTGTCATAATGGATTCCGGATGGAACTGCACACCGTATATCGGAAAGGAGATATGTTTTACAGCCATTACCTCACCGTCATCGGTTTTTGCCACTACCTTAAGAGTATCGGGGAGTGTATTTTCAAGAGCGGCAAGAGAGTGATACCTTGCAACCTTGCTTGTATCCGGTATGTCTTTAAATATAGGGCAGTTTGTATCAAAGTGAGTGGTGGAGTCTTTGCCGTGCATCAGCTCCTTGGCATAGGTGACTGTTGCGCCGAAAGCCATACATATGGCCTGATGTCCTAGGCACACCCCAAGTATCGGAATACTTTGTCCGAGTTTTTTTACCACATCTATAATGACTCCGGCATCTTCAGGTCTGCCGGGACCGGGAGAAATAATGATTTTTTCAGGTGAAAGAGCTTTTATATCATCTACGCTCATCTCATCATTTCTTATAACTTTTATATCAGGATTTATTTCTCCTACCATTTGAAAGAGGTTATAGGAAAAACTGTCATAATTATCAATCAATAGAATCATTTGTTCATCTCCTGTGCTTTTTTCAGGGCGTCCACTACGGCTCCCGCCTTATTGATACTCTCCATATATTCCTTGTCAGGATCCGAGTCAGCCACAATGCCGGCTCCGCTTCTTATAAATACTTTGCCGTTTTTCTTATAGGCAAGTCTTATGGCGATGCAGGTATCCATATTTCCGGTAAAGTCGATATAACCTATCGCACCTCCGTATATACCTCTTTTGTTGTTTTCAAGTTCTTCTATAAGCTGACAGGCACGAATCTTTGGAGCACCTGAGAGAGTGCCTGCAGGAAGTACGGCCTCAAGAGCGTTGAGCGCATCGTATTCAGGTCTTATCTCGCCGCGAACGGTGGAACCTATATGCATTACATGAGAATATCTTTCTATAGAGTGGAATTTTTCCACAACCACGCTGCCGAATTTGCTTATCTTTCCAAGGTCGTTTCTTCCAAGGTCTACAAGCATGTTGTGTTCCGCAAGTTCTTTTTCATCAGCCAAAAGTTCGGCTTCAAGTTCCTTATCCTCTTTTTCGCTCTTGCCTCTGGGTCTTGTACCTGCAAGAGGGAAGGTGTGTAGTATACCGTCTTCAAGTTTTACCAAAGTTTCAGGAGATGCACCGGCAACTTCCACATCTGTTCCTGAAAAGTAGAACATATATGGTGAAGGGTTGACGGTTCTAAGTACTCTGTAGGTATCAAAGAGGCTTCCTTCAAAGTTTGCCTGCAGTCTGTTTGAAAGTACGATTTGGAAAATATCGCCCTCTTTGATATGATGTTTTGCCTTACCGATCATATCTGAGAACTCGTCCTTGGAAAACAGCGGTGTTACTTCGCCGAGCAGCTTTACGCTTTCAAAGGACTTCTTTCCTGTATGTAAAAGTTCTTTGATTGAATTAAGTCTTTTTAATGCTTTCTCGTATTCGACATCTAAGTCTTTATCAAGTTCGATATTTGTTATAAGTATTATCTTTTGCTTAACATTGTCAAATGCGATAACATCTTTAAACAGCATCAGGTCTATATCCTTAAAGCCTTCACTGTCGTCGATATTCATTTTTGTGCTCGGCTCTTTGTAGTTTATAAAGTCAAATGAAAAGTATCCTACCAGACCTCCTGTAAAAGGTGGGAGAGAAGATATTCTCGGACTTTTGTATTTTTTCAGTAGTTCTCTTAGATAGTTTGTCGGTTCGCTGCATTCAAATTCTTTTCCGTCCACTTTCATCTTGCCGTCAATACAGCTGATTGAGAGCTCCGGTTCAAAGCCTAAGAAGGTGTATCTGCCCCAGTTTTCATTGGCCTTGGCGGATTCAAGTAAGTAAGCATGAGTGGAAGCCGCTTTTAAAATTCTCATAGCTTCAATCGGTGTGATAAAATCCGACAAGATTTCTATGCTTACCGGTGCCAGTGTGTATTCTTTATTTTCTTTAAGTTTTTTTAGGTTGGCTAACATATATTCTCCTTACAATGTCTTTCCTTCAAGTACAACTCTTTTTTTGATGTCCTGCATTAAATGGTCAAATTGGTCAAGGTCAAGTGACTGTGCTCCGTCACAAAGAGCTTTTGCCGGATTGTTGTGTACTTCCACCATGATGCCGTCGGCACCTACTGCAAGTGCGGCCTTTGCAAGAGGAGGTACAAGTGATCTGATACCTACCGCATGGCTTGGGTCCACCAGTATCGGAAGGTGTGTTTTTTCTTTTAACAGTGCAACAGCTCCAAGGTCAAGTGTGTTTCTTGTAGCGGTTTCAAAGGTTCTTATGCCTCTTTCACAGAGGATTACGTTTTCGTTTCCGGATGCCATTATATATTCGGCACTCATCAGGAATTCTTCTATAGTATTGCAAAGTCCTCTTTTTAGAAGTATAGGTTTTTTCAATTTGCCGACTTCTTTTAACAGGTCGAAGTTTTGCATATTTCTGGCTCCGATTTGTATGATATCTACATTTTCAAAAAGAGGTATCTGTGTCTGATTCATTACTTCGGAGATAATCGGAATATTTACAGCTTCTTTGGCGGACTCAAGGTAGTCAAGTCCTTCTTTTCCAAGCCCTTGGAAGGCGTATGGTGAGGTTCTCGGCTTAAATGCACCTCCTCGAAGGATTACGGCGCCGCTTTTTTTCACGCTGTCCGCCACCATTGTGATCTGTTCTCTTGTCTCCACACTGCAAGGTCCTGCAATAACTGTGAATGTGCCGCTGCCTATATTCACATCGCCGACTTTTACTATTGTATCGTCAGGGTGGACTGTTCTTCCGGCGGCTTTATATGTCTCTGTTACTCTTTTGCCGTAGTCCACTATCGGATGTGTGGCTACTATTGTGTCCATATCTATCTTTGCGGTGTTGCCTATAAGGCAGACTGCGGTATGCTCCGTGCCCGGAGCGTATATTGTATCAAATCCTATATTTTCAAATTCTTGTCTGAAGTTTTTTATTGCCTCTTCGCTGACGCCGGCTTTTAAAATAAATACCATATGTCCTCATGATAATATGTGCGTGCTCCCGCAATCCTTGCAGGCATTCGTACTGCACATTTTCCTTGCGGAAAATGGCTGCGTACTCATGTCTGTACGAGTCTCAAGGGTTAAAGCCCTATTACAAGCAAGCTTGGTAGTGCTTTTGAGTTGCGTGATACTGCGGATTGCTCCGCACTGCGTGCTCCCGCAATCCTTACAGGCATTCGTACTCCGCACATTTTCCTAGCGGAAAATGGCTGCGTACTCATGTCTGTACGGATATCAAAGCTGCAAGCCCTCTTACAAGCAAGCTTGACGAGTGCTTTAGCCTTGATATCCTAGTATCACGCAAAAAAGTCCTTGTTAAGTAAAACCTTAGCGGTTTTATTTAACAAGGACGAAATTTCAACAAAAAATCGCGGTGCCACCTTGATTCACAGCATGACCTGTGCACTTTAAGATACCTACATATCCCTTGCAACTAACGTATGCGAACGTCGTAGAATACTCTGCTTACGCATTTGACTACGCCCTCCATGGTCCATTTGTCAGACTGTTTCTTATCCGGCTCTCAGCCACCCGGACTCTCTGTGAAGTCATAACCGACTTTATCTCCATATCAACGGTTTACTTGATTTCACGATTGTAATATAAAATTATGTGACTGTCAACAAAAATAATCATTACAGTTCAGCCGTATAAGCTTTTCCGGTCATTTACATAAAAGCCTTATAAATGATATAATGCTACCTAAGATTGTGCTTGGCAGTCTTAATACTGCAAGTAAATCATTAAAGCGTCACAAAGAAAGGAGAATGATGGCTTTTTTTGAAAAACTGGAGAGGAAATTTGGAAGATACGCAATCAGAAATCTGATGATGTATCTGACTGCGCTGTACGCTGTAGGTTTTGTGATATCCTTGGTGAATATACAGATATATTATGAATATATGTCTCTTGATGTGGCAAAGATACTTTCAGGACAGGTTTGGAGGCTTATCACATGGATTATGTATGCACCGAAGCAGAATGTACTGTTTGCGGCAATAATGCTTGTACTGTATTACAGCCTCGGAACAAATCTTGAGAGAGTTTGGGGCAGTTTCAGATTTAACGTGTATATGTTCATGGGGTATATATTCCTTATAATAGGAGCATTTATCTTATATGCTGTATACGGTGAGGCTGCAAGCGGCTTTTTGCTTACACCTGACAGCCTGAATATGTCCATATTTTTGGCATTTGCACTTACATATCCCGATATGACATTTTATCTGTATTTTGTACTGCCTGTAAAAGCGAAATATTTGGCGTTTGTATATTTGCTTATTGAAGTTTATAGTTTTATAATAGGAGGCGTCATAACAAAGGTATCTATAGGGCTTAGCTTGTTAAACTTTGTTATATTCTATCTGATGACAAGAAATTGGAACAGGATATCACCGAAGAATGTGGTCAGACAGGCAAAGTTTAAAAAGGCGGTAAAGATGAGACCGGCAGGTGAACCTATACACAGATGCGCAGTATGTGGAAGAACCGAAAAAGATGACGATACATTGGAGTTTAGATATTGCTCAAAATGTAAAGGCAATCTTGAGTACTGTTCAGACCACTTATATACACATACTCATGTGGAATAAATGAGATAACCTGTAATGATATAACATTTTATAAATGTATCTTGATACATTTATGGATGAGTGGTAGTATTTTAGCTTGTAGAAAGATAAAGAGGAAAAGGAAAATGAAGAGAACAAAAATTATATGTACTATGGGTCCGAATACAAACGACAAAAAGCTTATGAAAGATATGGCAATCGCAGGAATGGACGTTGCCAGATTCAACTTTTCACATGGTGATTATGAAGAGCATTTGGGCAGATTGAATATATTAAGAGAAGTGAGAGAAGAAACCGGAAAAGAGGTGGCTGCACTTCTTGATACAAAGGGACCTGAGATAAGAACAGGTTTACTTGAGGGCGGAAACAAGGTTACTCTTGTTGCCGGAAATGAATATACACTTACAATAAATGAGTGTGTAGGAAATGACAAAAAAGGCTTTATCAACTACAGCGGGCTTAATGAAGATGTAAAGGCAGGCGATAAAATACTTATAGATGACGGTCTTATCGCACTTGAAGTTATAAATGTGGACGGACCTGATATCCACACAAAAGTTTTAAACGGCGGTGAACTTGGAGAAAAGAAAGGTGTTAATGTACCGGGAGTTTCAATAAAGCTTCCTGCACTTACACAAAAAGATATAGAAGATATAAAGTTTGCCTGTGACAACGGATTTGAGTTTATAGCGGCATCTTTTATCAGAAACGGTGATGCAGTTCGCCAGATTAAAGAAATTCTTGCAGAAAAGCATGCAAACATCCAGGTTATCTCAAAGATTGAGAACCAGGAGGGTATCGACAATATGGACGATATCATTGAAGCAAGTGACGGTATCATGGTAGCAAGAGGAGATATGGGTGTTGAGATAGACGCCGCAAGACTTCCTTTCATTCAGAAGAAACTTATCGAGAAGTGTTCAGTGGCAGGAAAGCCTGTAATCACAGCTACACAGATGCTTGATTCAATGATCAGAAATCCAAGACCTACAAGAGCCGAGGTTTCAGATGTGGCAAATGCTATCTATGACGGTACAGATGCAATAATGCTTTCAGGAGAGTCCGCAATGGGTAAGTATCCGCTTGAGGCACTTAAGATGATGGTTAAGATTGCAAAAGAGACAGAGATACACCTTGATCATACACAGTACAGAAACAGAAAAGTAAACAAAATGGATAAGAAGAATATTTCGAATCAGGTAGGATATGCTGCAGTTTCTACAGCGGACCAGCTTGAGGCAAAGGCGATTATCGCTCCTTCTATCAGCGGATTTACTACAAGAATGCTTTCAAAGTGGAGATCGACTATTCCTGTTTACGGAATGAGCCCAAGTATCACAACAATTCGTCAGATGCAGCTTTTATATGGAGTGGTACCTGTATTTGCAAAGAGAGCCGATACTACAGATGTACTTATAGAGTCATCTATAGATATTCTTAAGAGAGAAAAATATCTTAAGTCGGGAGATTTGGTAGTCGTTACTGCAGGTATTATACCTAAGAAGGCTGACAGAGGACCGGCAAGATACACCAATACAATGCAGGTTGAGACTGTAAAATAGTTTTGTCATATAGGCTTTAAAAACCATATTTTTTAGCAAAGGTCTCATATTTTTGTACAAAAACAGACTAAGATATGATAAAATATATATAATAAACGGTCGAAAGACCCAATCCATAAAGTCACAAAGGTGTTTACATCTGAGTGACTTTATTGAGATTAAAAAGGAGAAACATATGAAAAATCCAATAGTAACATTGACAATGTCGGATGACTCGGTAATCAAAATCGAGCTTTACCCTGAAGTGGCACCTAACACTGTAAGAAACTTCATAAGTCTGATCAAGCAGAAGTTCTATGACGGACTTACTTTCCACAGAGTAATAAACGGATTTATGATACAGGGCGGATGTCCGCAGGGAAACGGTATGGGCGGTCCTGATTATCAAATCAAGGGTGAGTTCAGTCAGAACGGATTCCAAAACGATCTCGCACATACAAGAGGAGTTATCTCAATGGCAAGAGCTATGAGCCCTAACTCAGCAGGTTCACAGTTTTTTATCATGCATCAGGATGCACCACATCTTGACGGAGCATACGCTGCATTCGGTTCCGTAATAGAGGGAATGGATGTTGTAGACAAAATAGCATCAGTTGATACCGACTACAATGACAGACCGAATACTGAGCAAAAGATAAAATCAATGACGGTTGAGACATTCGGCGAAGATTATGCAGAGCCTGAAAAGTGTTAATACCTGTGGAAGGCACTGTGATATAGTGATTTCAGATGAGAATGTGGCTCTTTGGGAGGCGTTTAACTCCCATAGAGCCACAGTTGCTATACTTGGCAAAGAAGATATAGATATAGCGGTTTCAAAGTATGCGGTACTTGACTATGCCGATATAGACGAAAAGTATTTGGAGAAAGTGGCTTGCAGACATTTGCATATACCTGTATGTATAGGAAAAGCGGATGATATAAAAATTCGCGAGCTGTGTACGGACGACTTTGACAGTTTATCAAAGTTTTGTGAGTTTCCGTTTAAAAATATAGATGGGTTGCGGGAGTATATAGATTTTCACTATGATTTTTACGGATACGGACTGTATGTGTTTGAAAATGAGAAAGAAGTGATGGGACTGGCAGGATTTTATAATGAAGACAACAGATGTTTTCTTTCATATATAACAGATGAAAAGTATCGAAGAAGAGGCTATACATTCAAAGTTTGTAAGTATTTACTGAAATATATTGAAGAAACAGCCGGAGTAAGGGATGTGTATACAAGAATAGATATTTCCAATACGGCATCTATAAAATTAGCCGATAAATTGGGAGTAAATATAATAAATTGACTGTAAAAGTATTTTTTGCGCCATAGGGTTAGAAAAACCTAACTGTTGTTTTTATACAGTTTTTAATGTATAATTTTAGATACAAAATTTTGGGCACTGAAAAGAACAGGGGTTAGTAGATGAAGGTAAAGGCATTTGCAAAGATAAATTTATGCTTGGATGTATTATCAAGAAGAGCTGACGGATACCATGATGTAGAAATGGTTATGACAAATATTGATATTGCGGATGTACTCGAAATAAGAGAACTTGAAGAAAAGAAGATATCACTGATATGTAACAATAAGGATTTGGCAACGGATGAGACCAATCTTATATATAGGGCGATAGTACTGTTACAAAAGGAAACAAAAAAAGATTTCGGTGTAGAGGTAATACTTGAAAAGAACATTCCTATGGAAGCCGGTATGGCAGGAGGAAGTGCGGATGCCGCGGCTACACTTAAAGCTGTGAATGAGCTTTTTAATCTGGGTATTACTACCGAGAGGTTAATTGAACTTGGAGCAAGTCTGGGAGCGGATATCCCGTTTTGTATAATGGGCGGTACGGTATTGGCAAAGGGTATCGGGGAGAAGTTGATACCGCTTAAGAATTTGCCGAAGCTTAAGCTTTTGGTTGCAAAGCCTGCAGCAGGGCTTTCGACAAAGCTTGTATACGAAAACTTGGATATTGAGACTCTTAATAAGACCGGATTTAAACATAAGGACGTAAAAGAGATGGTTTCAATTATTGAAAGCGACGATAAGGATGACATAAAGACTGTAAAGATAGCTAAAGCGCTTGACAATATTTTGGAAGTACCGTCTTTGAAACTTCTACCTTTTATTGCACAGATAAAGCAGATAATGTATGACAACAATTGTTTGGGAAGTTTGATGAGCGGCAGCGGAACCGCTATTTTCGGTATCTTTGATAACGACAGTGATATGCTTAGAACAAAAGCCGTACTGGAAAAAGATGACAGAATAAATTATATAGAGACTACAACTACTGTTTAGATAGATGGAGGATAAAATGACAAATTTTTCACATGCAGATGTAGATGAATATATGCCGCTAAGAGATGTGGTTTTTAAAACTTTGAGACAGGCAATACTCAGAGGAGAGTTACAGCCCGGTGAGAGACTTATGGAGATAGCGCTTGCAAAGAAGCTTGGAGTATCAAGAACTCCTATCAGGGAGGCTATAAGGATGCTTGAACTTGAAGGTCTGGTGCTTATGATCCCAAGAAGGGGAGCAGAGGTGGCAGGCATCACGGAAAAGAGCCTAAGAGATACACTTGAGGTAAGAAGGGCACTTGAGGAACTTGCAATAGAGCTTTCATGCACAAAGATTACGGATGATGAGATAGAAGAATTGAAACAGGCCGAGGAAGAGTTTGTTAATTCTATAGAAAATAAAGATATTATTGATATTGCGCGTGCAGATGAGAAATTTCATGATATAATATTTACAAGCACAGGCAATGATAAGCTGGTACAGATGATCAATAATTTGCGTGAGCAGATGTACCGTTACAGACTTGAGTATGTCAAGGCGGAAGCTACAAGAAATCAGCTTATGGATGAGCATGAGATGATACTTAGAGCATTGGAGAGTAGGGATAAGTCGGAAGCTAAGAGAATCATTGCCGAGCATATAAATAATCAGGAGGTCAATGTTTCCAGACAAATTAAGGAAGCACCTACAAGGTAATGAGGAAATTAGCAATAATATTCGGAGGTCAGTCCTCTGAGCATGAGATATCTGTAATATCCGCCACCAATGTGTCAAAGCAGGTGGATACGGATAAGTACGAGCTTATACTTATCGGTATCACAAAGGAAGGCAAATGGCTTAAGGTAGACAGTATAGCTTCAATGGAGGACGGCAGCTGGCTGAATTCAAAAACAGGCGCATATATTTTGCCTGATGCGACAAAAAAGTGTATAATGATAGAGACAGTGGGAGAGTACAAAGAGATTCCTGTAGATGTGGTTTTCCCTGTTCTACACGGACTGTACGGCGAAGACGGAACCATTCAAGGACTGTTGGAGCTGGCAAAGATTCCTTATGTCGGATGTGGAGTACTTGCAAGTGCCATAGGCATGGACAAGCTTTACACAAAACTTGTGGTTGACAAGCTAGGCATAAGACAGGCGGCATATGAGGCGGTGCTTGACTATGAAGTCAAGGAGGATTTGGCAGGTAAGATAAGAATAATAGAAGACAGATTTGATTATCCTGTATTTATAAAGCCTTCCAATGCAGGTTCTTCAAAGGGAGTTTCAAAGGCTTCAAACACTGAAGAACTTAAAAGCGGCATACTTGAAGCTCTAAAACACGACAGAAAGGTTCTTGTTGAGGAGACGATAGTAGGACATGAGGTGGAATGTGGAGTACTTGGAAGACCGGGAGATGTAGCGGCAAGCGGTGTAGGAGAGATAAAGTCCGCCGCAACCTTTTATGATTACGATGCCAAGTATAAGCTTGATTCACTTACATTGCTTGATTCAAAACTTCCTGACGGAGTGAGAGAAAAACTTCCTGAGTGTGCAAAAAAGATTTTTACAGCTTTGGACGGTTTCGGACTTTCAAGAGTGGACTTCTTTGCAAAGGAAGACGGAGAGATTGTATTCAACGAGATAAATACCATGCCGGGATTTACGGCAATAAGTATGTATCCGATGTTATTTGAGGCTGCAGGTATTGACAAAAAATCTCTTGTTGATAAACTAATAGAATTAGCTTTTGAGAGAGGGTGATTTTTTGAATTTACCTATAGGAGTATTTGATTCCGGTGTAGGCGGACTGACGGTCGCCAAGGAAATTATAGCTCAGATGCCGAATGAAAGTATTGTATACTTCGGAGATACGGCCAGAGTTCCATACGGCTCCAAGTCCAAGGATACGATTATCAAGTATTCCGGCCAGATTGTTAAATTTTTACAGACAAAAAATGTAAAAGCTATTGTGATTGCGTGTAATACCGCCAGTGCTTTTGCACTTGACATATTGAAGACAGAGATTGATATACCTATTATGGGTGTTATCCATGCAGGCGCCATAACCGCAGCCAAGACTACCAAGGTCGGTAGGATAGGTGTGGTAGGTACCAGCGGTACAATATCCAGCGGTATATATGAAAAGACTATTCATGAGATAAATAGCGAGCTTGAAGTAATACAAAAAGCCTGTCCGCTGCTGGTTCCGTTGGTGGAGGAGGGACTTATCAATGACAGTGTTACAGATGAAATCATTTCCAGATATGTCAGCGACTTAAAAAGCAGACATATTGACAGTTTAGTATTGGGATGTACTCATTATCCTTTACTATATAATACATTCAGAAGGATTATGGGTGAGGGAGTGTCCCTTGTGAATCCTGCATACGAAACAGCAAAGGAATTGAAATCTTTGTTGACGTGTGAAAACTTATGTGCCGATAAGGGTGAGGTTTTCCACGAGTTTTATGTCAGTGACATGGCAGAAAGATTTAGTGATTTTGCATCTTCTATTATACCCGGTGTTGTGAAAAATACGGGTGTAATCAATATAGAAGAATTTTAAAAAACATTAGGCTTTGCAGAATGCATACAAACAGATAGGCTAGATAAGGTATACAAGACGCAGACAGGCATTCTTTGTTGAGCATAGTTATCAGTTTTTTATTTAAGGTTATTTTATATAGAATAGTGGGGAGATACATTTTTCTAGTAAACTATCATTCTTTTATTTTAAACTTGATATTTGCATAAACAACCGGTGGTAGCTTAGGGTTGGGTAGAGACCGCATTGCGGCTTCTGCTATAGTTTTAAGGTAGAAGATTATGAAAGAATTTGTAGATATTGAGATTAGCGGCGCTCATCTTAGATACGATGAGACAGATCCTATTGCCGTGAATATTTCAGGTAATCACTATGTTGATGGTGATACACATAAGATAACTTACGTGGAAGAAGCCCAAGGTTTTGATGAAATTATCCTTAATACAATAATAGTAAAGAAAAATAAGGTTGAAATTATCAAAGAGGGTGTGGTGAATTCCAAGATGGTATTTGCCAATAACAGTAGGTTTAAAGCAATATATGACACTCCCTTTGGCAGATTGAATATGGAGACGGAGACGAAGCTCCTTTTGATCGATATGAATGAAGATGAGATAAATGTCTATATTGAGTATTTGCTTTATATAGAGGGAGATCGTGCATCTAATTCAAAAATGAGAATTCATATAGTTGAAGCGGTTGACAGAGTAGATAATAAGGGTGGGTGACTGCCCTTATTCGGCATGCGGAGGAGTATGGATAAAAAATTAAAAATTTCATTTAATTCACCAATCATTTTAGGATTTGTGATTCTAAGTTTTATAGTATATGTGGTAGACAATATGACAGGAGGGTTTTCCACAAGATTGTTGTTCAGTGTGTACAGGTCATCATTTATAGACCCGTTCACCTACTTCAGATTTTTCGGACATGTACTTGGTCATGCAAACTTGGATCATTTCCTCGGGAATATAATGTTGATACTTGTAATAGGACCTATGCTTGAGGAAAAGTACGGTTCTGCGAATATACTTTTTGTAATACTTGCCACGGCGCTTGTGACAGGTTTGGTTCACTTTTTTGTATTCCCGCATGTTTATTTGCTTGGTGCAAGCGGTGTGGTATTCGCATTTATTTTGCTCTCATCCTTTGCAGGATTTAGAGAAGGCAGGATTCCTTTCACATTTATTGTGGTCGCACTTTTATATATAGGACAGCAGGTATATCAAGGGGTCTTTGTACAGGACAATATCTCAAACCTGACTCATATACTTGGCGGCATAGTAGGTGCTGTACTTGGTTATATTATGAATAAGGGGAAGATGAACAGGTACTAAGGATTTTATGGAGAGAGAAATAATATGTAATATTTCTGTTTTGGAATATGTGTTATTTTGTATAGAAGGTGTTGCAAAAAAGCTTGGAAAAGATGGAAGAGAAGTATATCGGATACTGACAGAGGACAGCGATATACTAAACAGTTATATAGTACCTTCATATGATGTATTACATACACAGGGTAAGGACTATATTATTGAAGATATTTTGGATGTGATGAAGAAAAGAGGTTTGCCGGTATGAGATTATATCATGGTTCATATCTGGAAATTAAATCACCGGATTTATTACATTCGAGAAAAAATGTTGATTTCGGATTGGGATTTTACACAACACCATTGTATGAACAGGCCGTAAATTGGGCAAGAAAGTTTAAGAGAAATGGAGGCAGCGGGATAATATCATATTATAGATTTGATGAAAAAGTACTTCATAAATTAAAAGTATTAAATTTTGATACATATTCAGACGAATGGTTGGACTTTATTTTAAATTGTAGAGCGGGCAAGGATGCATCAGATTATGATGTGGTAATAGGTGGTGTTGCTAATGATAAAGTATTTAACACTATTGAATTATTCATTGACGGGCTGATTGACAAGAAAGAGTCCATAGGTAGATTAAAATATGAAAAGCCTAATCTACAGATATGCTTCAGAACACAAAAAGCGTTGGATTACAGTTTATTATATGAGGGAAGTGAGACTATATGAATGCAAACCCTGTGTTATTACAAAAGAAATATGCACGTATTATAGAAAAATTTGCACGAAAAAAAAATATTTCAATTGAGGAATCTTTAGATTTTTTTTATCACTCATTTACATATGAATTGATGAGCAAAGGGATTTCCGATATGCATTGTATGAGTGATGAATATTTGATTGAGGATTTGGAGCGAGAATATAGTGGTGAGTATGGAAACAGGAAAGCTATATGAAATATACTCAACAGATGATGAGAGTTTTAGCGTAGGATATCTGATATACCAAAATGACGATATCTGTATATTTAAAGCTTTTGATGATCAGGGAAGAGAAGTCGGGATTTAAGCTTTTAAAATATAAGATATACGCTTTATTGAGTTTAACAGCGTGGAAAATGATGTACTTTTATATACATACAATCAGATGAATAATTGAGACCGCTTGAAGCAATATTTATAAGATGATTTTCTAAAAATAATACAGGGACTGTGAAATAAGTCCATAAAAGAAATAGGACCATTCGTTCATGCGAAAGGTCCTATTTTTGTGGTAAATTTTTTTATTGTAAAAAGTTTAAGCAGGCATTTTTAATGGACAGCTAATATAGTAAAATAAAATTATCAAAGAAAAGATAAGAGGAGGAGATATGCTTGAGGCTTTGTGGGCAAAGAAAGAAGAAAAAGACGGACTGATGTATTGGTTACCGCTCACGGTTCATTTAGAAGATACGGGAAGAATTATGGGACTTTTGTGGGAACATTGGCTTAGTGAGGGACAAAAGAGAACCGTTGCAGATGATACGGATATTGGAAAGCAGATTGCAATATTTATAGGTGCAATTCATGATATCGGCAAGGCAAGTCCGGCTTTTCAGCTAAAGAAAGGATTTGCGAATTCTAAGGACTTAGATAAGGAGTTGACAGAAAAACTGGTAAGGGTAGGGTTTATAGGTATAGACTCACCGGATTTGCTCTCATCACCTGAAAAAACACCGCATGGACTGGCAGGAGAGGTGATACTAAGTGTATTAAGCGACAGATTTAAAAAGGAAAATGACATAGGTTCTATTGTAGGCGGACATCATGGCAGACCTATAGATAATAAAAGTATGATTTCCGATACACTTAGTTCATTTAAGAAAAATCTCTTCCAAAGTGAAAATGAGGACAGTGATATATATAAAAAATGGGTATCGGTGCATACGAAAATTCTAAACAATGCATTAAAAAGCAGCGGGTTTAAAAGATGTGAGGATATACCGATACTCTCTCAGCCTGCACAGGCAATGCTTCTTGGACTTTTGACAATGGCAGATTGGATTGCCAGTAATACATACTTCTTTCCTCTAATTGGAATTTTTGATGATGCCGATATGGATATGAATAAGAGATGTGAGCACGGTTTTACAAAATGGAGATATTCAAATCAAAGTGATATGTGGTTACCTGAAGTATATGCTGATTGTAAGAATTTGTTTAAAGAGAGATTCGGTTTTGAACCAAGGGATGTGCAATCAATATTTGCACAGACAATCAGTGATGCTAAAAATCCTGGACTTGTAATACTTGAAGCTCCGATGGGACTTGGGAAAACAGAGGCGGCACTTGTGGGGGCTGAAGAACTTGCTGTAAAGTCAGGAAGAAGCGGACTGTTTTTCGGATTACCGACACAGGCGACATCAAACGGTATATTTCCAAGAATAATCAGTTGGTTAAAAAAGCAGAGTGTGGAATTAGGTGAGAAAAGAGGATTAAGACTGGTACATGGCAAGGCTTTTTTAAATGAGGAATACAACAATCTTACTAGTGCTTCAAATATAGATGTTGACGGAGATAATGAAGGCAGAGAAGGCTTTGTAGTAAATCAGTGGTTTTGTGGTAAGAAGACGGCCATAATGGATGATTTTGTAGTAGGTACTGTAGATCAGCTTTTGATGATGGCACTGAGACAGAAGCATTTGGCACTAAGGCATCTTGGACTCAGTAAAAAGGTTGTAGTAATTGATGAGGTACATGCTTATGATGCATATATGGATCAATACCTGAATATGGCACTTGAATGGCTTGGAACTTACAATGTGCCGGTAATACTGTTGTCGGCAACATTACCGAAGAAAAGTAGAGTGGATTTTATAAAGCATTATTTGACAGGCAAGGGAGTTAAGCTAAGCAAAGAGGATATGAGCAGTCTGATGGTAGAAGATTACCCTTTAATCACGTACACTGATAATGATGAAGCATTAAATGTAAAGGACTTTGAACCGATAGAAGATAAGAGAATCGAGATAAAATATACGGATACCGAGAATTTGCCTAAGCTGATGGATTCCTTGCTTGATGGGGGAGGTAATGCCGGTGTTATTGTAAATACAGTGAAGAAAGCACAGGATATTGCCAAAGAACTGTCAGAAAAGTTTGGAGATGAAAATGTTATGTTACTTCATTCTTCATTTATAGCTACGGATAGAGTGAAAAACGAAGAAAAGTTGATGAAATATCTTGGTAAAGATGGAGATAGACCGGATAAGCTGATTGTAGTAGGAACACAGGTTATAGAGCAGTCTTTAGACATTGATTTTGATGTAATGATAAGTGATATTGCACCGGTGGACTTATTGATACAAAGAATGGGAAGACTCCATAGACATATAAGAGATAATAGACCGAAGAAGCATGAAAAACCTGTACTGTATGTTTTAGGTAATGACAAGAACTTAGAATTTGAAACCGGCTCCGAGGCTGTATACGGAGGGTATCTGTTAGCAAGAACCGGCTACTTTTTAGGTGACAGCATAAGACTTCCAAGTGATATATCAAGGCTGGTACAAGAAGTCTATGATGAGAATATAGAACCGGATCTACCTGATGAATTAAATGAGAAGTATAGTGAATATAAGGCAGAATATAAGGCTTTGGTTAACAGTAAGGAAAGCAGAGCCGGCACTTATAGATTAAGTAGTCCTGTATTAAAAAAGCGCATTTCTAAGGAACCGAATCTTATAGGGTGGCTTAATAATCAGTCAAAGAATTCCGGCGAGGAAGATGGTAACTCACAAGTTAGAGATACACAGGATACTATAGAAGTAATTGCATTAAAGAAGATTAAAGGCGGTTATACTACTTTTGACAGTGATGAGGATATGTCAGGAAGTATTGAAGATGCAAAAGCAGCAAAAAGAATTGCAAGTTGTACAATTAAACTTCCAAACAGACTCTCAAAGTCCTATAATATAGATAAGACTATACGAGAGTTAGAAGATTTTTATATAAATAATTTGCAAAAATGGGATAATTCAGCATGGTTAAAGGGAACTTTATGTGCAATGTTTAATGAGAATAATGAGTGCAGTATAAATGGAGTAAATATGGTATATGACGAAAAATATGGTTTGATATCAAAGGGGGATAATGATGCCAAGGTATAATTTATTGGATGAAAAGTGGATTCGGGTTGCTAGTAAGGATAATGTAGAAAAGGTTGCTATAAAAGAACTTTTTGCCGATGCAGCTAAGTACAAAGAATTAGCCGGAGATATGAAGACTCAGGATTTTGCAGTAATGAGAGTTATGCTTGCAATCCTTCATACAGTCTTTTCAAGGTTCGATTCAAATGGAGATCCATATGAGTTTTTTGAAGTGGATAAGGAGAGTTTTTTACAGATTGGAGAGCTTGAAGAAAATTATTTGGACGATTATGAAGATGCATTGTATCAGACTTGGATAGATATATGGAATGCTAAAGAGTTTCCAAAAGTGGTGTATGAGTATTTGGAAAAATGGAGAGAAAGGTTTTTCCTATATGATGACAAATACCCTTTCTTTCAGGTGACAAAAGATGTATTCAAGGAAAATACAGGTATCGACCCTGAGGGTAAGAAAGGTGGAGGAAATTTTTTTGGGAAAAATATAAATAGACTTATATCCGAAAGTGATAATAAAACAAAGTATGCAATATTTTCACCTAAAGATGAGTCTTATAAGGAATATATTGTTGATGATGAATTGGCAAGATGGCTTATAACATTACAGGGCTATATAGGTACATCTGATAAACAAAAGGTTGGATCTGCAAAGACATATTCTAAGGGGTGGCTGTATGATTTGGGAGGAGTATATCTTCAGGGCAATAATTTGTTTGAAACATTGATGCTAAATTTTGTAATTGCTCATAATGAAAACAACAACTTATTGAAAATGCAGAAACCATGTTGGGAAGCAGAAACAATAGAGAAAAATATAGAGTTGTATTTTCATAACGGAATTGACAATATTGCTTCACTCTATACTGCTTGGTGTAGAGAGATATTTATAGATCCGAATAGAACAAAGGAAGATAAGTTTGCATGCTTTATAGCAAAGTTGCCTGAGATAGAACATTCAGATGCCTTTTTGGAGCCAATGACGGTCTGGAGGTATAATGACACCGGTGAATATAAGGATAAATATAGGCCAAGAAAACATGATGCAAATAAGTCAATGTGGAGAAATTTCGGACTGTTGACAGGAGTGGGTGAGGGCACAAGAAAACCCGGAGTTATAGAATGGCTAAATAAACTGTGTGATATATCAGAGTCGGAAGAGTTGGGATTGTATAAAGAAAATATTAAATTATGTGCAGTAAGTATGATTGACGATGGGAATTCTTCATCATGGGTACCGATAGATGAGGTGAAAGATACTCTTAATCTTAAGGAAAGAGTATTGGTAGACACCGAAGATACCGGTTGGATAATCAGAATAAATAAAACTATTACAGATACAAAAGTAACCATTGATAGAGCATTAAAAATGTTTATAAAGGATTTGTTAGAGATAAGGAATATGGAGAAGTCGGATGTATCAAAATATTATGTTGAACAGTTTTATTTCAGAATAGACCTGTCATTTAGAAATTGGATTGAAAGCATTGATATTGATAATGACAAGGATACAAAAGAAATTGAATGGCGGAATATTTTGAAAAAATCTATGAAAGAGTATGTGGATGAGTTGGTGCCAAATGCCGGATTAAGAGACTATAAAGGGATAGGAAAAGGTTCCGGTGTAAAGAATATTGCAACGATATATAATTCATTTTTATATAGATTAAATCAAAATTAAGGAGGTTAGATGGAGAGTGTAAAAAGTGTTATCGGGAGAATTCTTAAAGAGCTGTATGCTATGCAGGAATATTCCACAGGAAAGGCAATACTTTCCAGGCTAAGGAATTCTATAGGAAGAAATTATGCCGATATGGCGGATATAATGCCTGTTGTTTTTGAGAAATTACCTGAAAGCTTTCTTGGAAACAGTAAGAGGATGACTGATGAGGAGATTTGCATATTGAGCTGTTTACAGTTGTATGCAATACATCAACAGGGGGAAGATCTTTGCGTCAATACTGCTGAAGACGGTTACAGTAATGTAGGAACAAGTCTAAAGTTACTTAGAGTGGGTGATGATACTACGGCACCGGACAGAAGATTTAATGCAATGATTACATCAACAGATTTTGGTGAACTGACAGTACATTTAAGGCATTTGATCAGGTTATTAAAGTCAAAGCAAAAAGGTGTAAGAATTGACTATGGCAGGCTTGCAGAAGACTTGTACCTGATAAGAAAGAATAAAAACAAAGAAAATATTATTTTAAACTGGGCAAGGGAATATTATAAGCTCAACAGTAAAGGAGAATCAAATGAACAGTAGATTATTTTTGGATATGCATATTATACAGACATTACCACCTTCAAATATCAATAGAGATGATACAGGAAGTCCAAAGACAGCTCTATATGGTGGGGTAAGAAGAGCAAGAGTGAGTTCACAGTCATGGAAGGCTGCAATGAGAAATTACTTTAAGGAAAATGGAGAAGCGGCTAATGTAGGTATAAGAACGAAAGATATAGTAAGCTATGTTGCAAAGAAGATTCTAGAGATAGATAGTACAATTCTTGAGAAGGAAGCACTAGATAAGGCGGTACAGGTTATAGAACTTGCCGGAATAAGTCTAAAAGAAAAGAAAGATAAGAGTGGTAAAGAAGCTAAAGCACTTTTTTTTATTGGAGATAGCCAGGCAACTGACCTTGCAAAAATGGCAGTAGACGCAGAGGAGGGCAATAAAGGTAAATTACTGCTTGATGCAAAAGGAGTGAAGAATGTTTTAAAGGATAAAGTGCCTATTGATATAGCTTTGTTTGGAAGAATGGTAGCGTCAGATAAAACAAGTTCAGGTTTAAATGAAGATGCCTCTTCACAGGTAGCACATGCGATTTCTACACATGCTGTGCAGACAGAGTTTGATTACTTTACGGCTACAGATGATTTGTTACCGGAAGATGAAAGTGGCGCAGGTATGATTGGAAATGTTGAATATAATTCATCAACATTATATAGATATGCAAATGTTGCACTTCATGAATTTTTACACCAACTTAAGGACAGAGGTAGTATGATAAATGCTACTAAGCTGTTTGTAGAAGCTTTTGCTAAGTCATTGCCTACAGGAAAGGTAAATACATTTGCTAATCAGACATTGCCAAGTATATTGGTGATTAATTTGAGAGAGGATAGACCGGTAAGCCTTGTAAGTGCATTTGAATCACCTGTAAAATCAGAAGAAGGATATGTTGCAGGTTCTATAAAAAGAATGTCGGATGAGATGGAAAAGATACAAAAGTTCGTACAGAAGCCTGTAAAGACACTTTATTTAGCGATAGACAATGTGTATATTACAGATGGTGAGGAAGTGGAATCATTTGAGGAATTACTGGAAAAGCTTGGAGCAGAAATAGAAAATTATCAATTTAGCTAAGAGGTGAAAATGTGAAAACTATATTATTGAAGTTTGCAGGACCTATGCAGTCTTGGGGAACCGACTCACATTTTGAAACCAGACATACAGATCTTTATCCGTCAAAAAGTGCTGTTATAGGTATGATAGGAGCGGCACTTGGAATAAGGAGAGATGATAAGTCGATTGACGATTTTGACAGTCTTAAATTTGCAGTGAGAGTTGATCAGGAGGGCAGTCTTTTGAAAGATTATCATATTGCGAGAAAATATAAGACTAGTGGAGATATTGAAGGAACTTATGTTACGGAGAGATATTATCTTGAAGATGCTGTATTTGTAGTAGCTATATCACACGAGGATTATAATCTTATAGAGAAAATATATGAAGCGTTAAAGAGACCATATTTTCAAATGTTCTTAGGAAGAAGATCAATACCTGTTTTGGCAGATTTTATTCTTGGGAATTTTGATGGTGATATAAGGACTGTATTAGAAAAATGTGAGTGGCAGGCAAAAGATTATTATAAGAAAAGATATAATACAAGTCAGAAATCACTGGATGTATATTGTGACAAGGGAGTTTTTGATAATGCTGACAGAGAAATATTAAGGCAGGATAAGGTTATATCTTTTTCAAATAAGAACAGACAGTTCAGTTTTAGATATGAAGATCATGCAAAGATTTATGTAAAAAACAGTATATTTGAATCTGAAGATACAAACCACAATATTTTTGATTTGGTAGGTGAATGATATGTATATTTCAAGAGTTGAGTTAGATATATACAACAGGCGGAAGATAAGAGATTTGACACATCTGGGAGCTTATCATAATTGGGTGGAACAAAGCTTTAGAGAAGATAACGGAGTAAGAAGCAGGAAGCTTTGGAGAATTGATAAGATAAATGATAAAAAGTATTTATTGTTGGTAAGTGAAGAAAAGCCGGACTTAAAGCTGCTGGAAAAATATGGTGTGACCGGCAGTGCAGTAACAAAGGAATATGATGCATATATAAGCAAGATAAAAAACGGTATGAAGCTACGCTTTAGACTTGTAACAAATCCTGTACATGCGGTGATGGAAGATGGTAAGCGAGGTAGTGAAAAACCACATATTACTGCTGAGTTTCAAAAGAAATTCTTTATGGAAAGAACTATAAAAAACGGTTTTGAAGTAAATGAAGATGAGGTGAATATTGTAGAGAGGGGATTTGAGCTACTAAGAAAATCAGGTTCAAAGCCGGTAAAAGTGGTAAAGGCGACATTTGAAGGGGTGCTGACAGTAGTTGATGAGGATAAGTTTAAATTACTATTGGAGAGTGGCTTCGGTAAGAAAAAAGCTTATGGATTCGGACTTATGACAGTAATACCGATGTGACAGTAGGTGTGAGTATGGAAAAAGCTGAAATAAACGAACTTCCCAGAATAAGTGACAGAGTTACATTTATCTATATAGAGCATGCCAAAGTGAACAGACAAGACGGAGCTATAGCGGTATCTGACAGTAGAGGTACTGTCAGAATACCGGTAGCAATGATTGGAGCATTACTGCTTGGGCCGGGAACAGATATTACCCATAGAGCTATGGAGCTTATAGGAGATATGGGCACAGGCATAATATGGGTAGGAGAGAAAGGTGTAAGACATTATGCACATGGTAGAGCATTGACTCATTCTACCAGATTTTTAGAAAGTCAGGCAAGATTAGTTACAAATGTTAGAAGTAGAGTGGATGTTGCAAGGAAAATGTATATGATGAGATTTCAAGGGGAGGATGTCTCATCATATACTATGCAGCAGCTTAGAGGACATGAGGGTACGAGAGTCAGGAGATTATATACGGGATTGTCAAAAAAATATAATGTTGAATGGACCGGCAGAGATTATAAGGTTGATGATTTTACAGATGGAGATGTAGTGAATCAAGCATTGTCGGCAGGTAATGTAGCATTATATGGACTTGTATACAGTGTAGTGTCAGCACTTGGGATATCTCCCGGACTTGGCTTTGTACACACAGGTCATGATCTGTCATTTGTATATGATATTGCAGATTTGTATAAAGCAGATACAACGATTCCATTAGCATTTGAAATAGCAAGTGAGTTTGGAAAAGAAGATGATATTGGAAGTATTACCAGAAAAAAGGCAAGGGATATATTTGAGGAAAAAAAGCTTGTAAAGCAGATTGTATCAGACTTACAGTATTTAATGGATATAGGTGATGACGAAAAGCTTGAGGGGGAATTTCTTGCACTTTGGGATAATAAGGAGCAACTTGTAAGTTATGGTGTAAGTTATACTGAGGTGATGTGATATGCCGTTTACAGTAATTACATTAAAAAAGGTACCACAGGCTCTTAGAGGTGATTTGACCAAATGGATGCAGGAGATAACTACAGGAGTCTACATTGGAAATTTCAACACAAAGGTAAGAGAAAAGCTTTGGAAGAGAGTGAAGGAGAATGTTAAGGACGGAGAGGCGACTTTAAGTTTTGCATATAGAAATGAAATCGGATATCAGTTTGATACTCATAATACAAATTTTTCAAATATTGATATGGATGGTATTCCTTTAGTTTTTATTCCGAATGAGAATGTAGATGAAAAAATAGAAATAAAACATGGCTTCAGCAATGCGGCAAAGCTTAGAAATGCTAAAAAATATATGACACATAAGAGTAAGCTTGATTCTAAGGACTTTGTTGTAATAGATATAGAAACTGACGGTTTGGATAAAGAGAAAGACGTTATTATCGAAATAGGAGCAGTAAAATCAGAAGGTGGAATAATAAGTGAGTTTCAAAGCTTGATAAGCTATGAAGGAACATTACCAAAACATATAGTGGCAATGACAGGTATTACCACTAATATGTTACAAAACAATGGGAAGAGTACAAAGTCTGTATTAAATGAGTTCCTGGATTTTATAGGTGATATAGATATTATAGGGTATAATGTGAACTTTGACATCGAGTTTATAGATATTGCTCTATCAAAACTTCAGCTTGAAAAATTAAAAAATAAGCGATATGATCTAATGAAGTTTGTAAAAAATGAAAAACTTTTTCTGGCAAACTATAAATTACAAACTGTAATAAAGGAATATGGGGTTGGTGATGAAGTACCACATAGGGCATTAGAAGACGCAAGGTTAATGTACAAGCTTGCTGTAAAAGTAAATAAATTCAGGGATTTATATAGTCTGACATAGCTTGTTTAAGGGATCTTATTACAGTGTTCCCCGCGTAGGCGGGGGTGATCCTCGCCCTGTTTGCTTGCCGTTCCTCATTGTCTGGTGTTCCCCGCGTAGGCGGGGGTGATCCTAGTTTACGTGCTTGACTTTTTGTAATTCTTTCGTGTTCCCCGCGTAGGCGGGGGTGATCCTGCATTGGGTTTATTGTAAGTATTGAAACAAAGGTGTTCCCCGCGTAGGCGGGGGTGATCCTGGGATTGTTTAACTCAGATAAGGTTATCATTAGTGTTCCCCGCGTAGGCGGGGGTGATCCCGAAACGAGCCTATAACCGTAAAACAAAGTATAGTGTTCCCCGCGTAGGCGGGGGTGATCCTGAACCTTTTACTATTGCATTGCCTATGCGAAAGTGTTCCCCGCGTAGGCGGGGGTGATCCCTGTTCGATTTGTTCGTCCCTGTCTTTACATAAGTGTTCCCCGCGTAGGCGGGGGTGATCCTATGGCAGTCGGACAGGTTTTTATAAACGGTGAGTGTTCCCCGCGTAGGCGGGGGTGATCCTGAGACCACGTCAACGCAATTCCTAGCGTCTAAGTGTTCCCCGCGTAGGCGGGGGTGATCCACTTTGCGACGATTACGGCACATTGAAAACTGACGTGTTCCCCGCGTAGGCGGGGGTGATCCTAGTCTTAAATCAATACTATTTATATAGCAAGTGTGTTCCCCGCGTAGGCGGGGGTGATCCCCGCCTAGATACTTTTTAGCTTGCTCAAGGCCAGTGTTCCCCGCGTAGGCGGGGGTGATCCTAAGACTTGTTATTGATAAAAAGCCTGAAAATCGTGTTCCCCGCGTAGGCGGGGGTGATCCTATATCTATAGTGTTGAGGGTAATACAAGTAACGTGTTCCCCGCGTAGGCGGGGGTGATCCTTCTTTCGTAAGTTTAGCAAGGTTAAACGGTAGGTGTTCCCCGCGTAGGCGGGGGTGATCCCGTTATTTGCTGTTCGTCCCCCATATGTGCATAGTGTTCCCCGCGTAGGCGGGGGTGATCCTAAACCCTTATTTAATTGTTACTTATATTTTAAGTGTTCCCCGCGTAGGCGGGGGTGATCCCAAATACGGTTTAACAGCTACAATAGTGACTGAGTGTTCCCCGCGTAGGCGGGGGTGATCCTACCTGTATGGCTTATACGCGTTGTCTTGAAAAGTGTTCCCCGCGTAGGCGGGGGTGATCCTGTATGTGAAAAAAACTTATAACTTAGGAAAGCGTGTTCCCCGCGTAGGCGGGGGGTGATCCTATGATATAATATATAATAAGTATTGAATGAAAGTGTTCCCCGCGTAAGCGGGGGTGATCCTATAAATGGAGATATCACAAAGCATAAGAATTTGTGTTCCCCGCGTAGGCGGGGGGTGATTCCGCAATTTGCAATGAGTATCGTAAAATTAAAAGGTATTCCTAGTGTATGTGGTATGATTTTTAGTGGAACATGTATAATTTATAAATATATGATGTTAGGAGAGTAATAAGATGAGAGAATATATACAGGGGAAAGTGATGAACGAGGCCTTATAAGAGAAAAAATATATGAAATTATTGGGTAAGATAAATGTATTGATATGTATTCGGTAATTGATGAGGCAGGAGAGGATTATATATTGGATTTTCTATATGATAAATACAGCGTTTTATTATCAATATATCAGGTATATTTGGCCTTAAAATATGATATAATATACTTAATATGAACTAAAAAAGGAGTACTATGTCTTTTACACATTTACATGTACATACAGGGTATTCACTGCTTGACGGGTCCTGTAAGATAAAAGAGATAATAAGTCGTGCAAAGGAACTGAACATGACTTCACTGGCTATCACGGACCACGGTGTGATGTACGGAGTCATTGATTTTTATAAAGAAGCTAAGGCAAACGGTATAAAGCCGATACTTGGATGTGAGGTGTATGTAAGCCCTTCATCAAGATTTGAAAAACAGGCAAAGCAGGGTGATAGATACTATCATCTTATTTTATTGGCAAAAAACAATAAAGGATATGAGAATCTGACAAAGATAGTGTCAAAAGGCTTTACTGAAGGGTTTTATTACAAGCCGAGAATAGATTTTGAGCTGCTGAAAGAATACCATGAGGGTATAATAGCACTTTCAGCCTGTCTGGCGGGAGAGATACCGAAGCTTATATCAAGAGGCAGAGAAGAAGATGCTAAAAAGGTGGCAAAAAAGTATAAAGATCTCTTTGGCGAAGGTAATTTCTATCTGGAATTACAAAATCACGGTATACCTGAGCAAAAATTTGTAAATCAGTCACTTGTAAGGATAGGCAAGGAACTTGACATACCGCTTGTGGCAACCAATGATATCCATTATATCAATGCAGAAGACGCCACTGCACATGATATACTCTTATGTATACAGACCGGTAAGACGGTATCCGACCCTGACAGGATGAGATATGAGGGCGGACAATTCTTTTTAAAATCTGAAGATGAGATGAGAGCATTGTTTCCGTATGCACCTGAGGCTATTGAAAATACAGGTAAGATTGCAGATATGTGCAATGTGGAGATAAAGTTCGGTGAAACCAAGCTGCCTGAGTATCAGGTGCCTAAGGATATGTCTGCAAAGGAGTATCTTGAGAGTCTATGTAAGAGAGGTTTTGAAAGAAACTACCCTAAAGAGTATGAAAACCGCGAAGAGATAGAAAAAAGAATGTACTATGAACTTGGCGTCATAGAGACAATGGGCTATATAGATTACTTTTTGATAGTTTGGGACTATATAAATTATGCAAGAAGTGTGGGAATATCTGTAGGGCCGGGAAGAGGCTCGGCGGCAGGAAGTGTGGTATCGTATTGCCTTGGTATTACAGATATTGACCCTATTAAGTACAATCTTATCTTTGAGAGATTTTTGAATCCCGAGAGAGTATCCATGCCCGATATAGATGTGGACTTTGCCGATGAGAGAAGAGGCGAGGTCATTGAATATGTGGTAAACAAATACGGCAGTGAGAGGGTGTGTCAGATAATCACATTCGGTACATTGCAGGCAAGAGGTGTTATCAGAGATGTTGGCAGGGCTATGGAGGTTCCGTATGCCAGATGTGACAGTATTGCAAAGATGATACCGAGAGATAAGGACATCACACTGAGTTTGGCACTTGAAAGAAATAAGGAGCTTAAAGAACTCTATGACGGTGACGATGTGGTACATGAGCTTATTGACTACAGCTTAAAGCTTGAGGGTTTGCCAAGGCATGCCAGTATGCATGCGGCAGGTGTTGTAATTTCAAAAAAGGCTGTGGAGGAGTATGTACCGCTTGCACTTGGAATTGATGATGCGGTGACAACACAGTTTACAATGACCACCCTGGAAGAGCTGGGGCTTTTGAAGATGGACTTTTTGGGACTTCGTACACTTACAGTACTTCAAAACGCCTTGGAGATGATAAGGAAAAATCACGGTGTAGATATTGACCTGAAAAAGATAGACTACGCGGATAAGAAGGTGTACGAGTTCATCTCTACCGGAAAGACAGATGCGGTGTTCCAGCTTGAAAGCGGCGGAATGCAAAGCTTTATGAAGAGGTTAAAGCCTGAAAATCTGGAAGATATTATTGCAGGTATTTCGCTTTACCGTCCGGGTCCTATGGACTTTATACCTAAGTACATCGAAGGAAAGAATTCAAAGGGCAAGGTAAGCTATGATACCCCACAGCTGATTTCAATACTTGAGCCTACCTACGGCTGTATTGTATATCAGGAGCAGGTAATGCAGATAGTCAGAGACCTTGCAGGGTATACTATGGGCGGAAGTGATGAGGTTCGCCGTGCGATGAGTAAGAAGAAGGCTCATGTCATGGAGCTGGAAAGAAAAAATTTCATCTACGGAAATGAAGAAAAAAACATTACAGGTTGTATAAAAAACGGCATAGATGAAAAAATAGCAAATAGAATCTTTGACGAAATGATTGACTTTGCAAGCTATGCCTTCAACAAGTCACATGCAGCCTGCTATGCGGTCATTTCATATCAAACCGCTTATCTTAAGTATTATTATCCTAAGGAATTTATGGCGGCATCGCTTACTTCTGTCAGTGACAATCCTGCAAAGCTGTCCGAATATATGGGAAGCCTTTTGGATATGGGTATCAAGATTTTGCCGCCTGATGTAAATTGCGGTGAAGGAGCCTTCAGTGTAGATAAGGACGGAATCAGGTTCGGACTTGCCACTATAAAAGGAGTAGGTAAGGCTGTGGCGGATGCGTTGGTCAGAGAGAGGACATTGAACGGAAAATATCTGACACTTGAAAATTTCATCAACAGATTGCCGCAAAAGGATTTGAACAAGAGAAGTATTGAAAGTTTTATAAAGGCCGGTGCGCTTGACTGTCTGGACGGAAACAGGCATGAAAAGATTTTGAATGCGGAGCTTTTGAGTGATAAAAAGTCCAAGGAGAGCAAGGCGACGATACCGGGACAGATTTCGTTTTTTGATGTGGTGGCTGATGACGATAAAGACAGTTTTGTGTCAGAGATGATACATATAGAAGAGTACAAAAAAGAAGAACTTTTAAAGTATGAGATGGAAGTGCTCGGAATGTATGTAAGCGGTCATCCTTTGGAAGAGTATATCCCGATGCTTGAAAAGTATGCCGATGCCAGAAGTATAGATTTTTATCCGGATGAGGACGGCAATATTTTGCTTGAGTCGGGCAGAAAGGTGGTAGTCGGAGGTCTGCTTACCGAGGTGAATAAAAGGTTTACCAAAAAGGGCGATATGATGGCCATATGTACTCTGGAAGATATGTACGGAAGAATAGAACTTGTAGTATTTCCGAAGGCGTTTGAGGGCTACGGCAGCGAGCTGATTGAAGGCGGAAAAGTCTTTGTCAAAGGAAGAGTGGACACCTCGGGAGAGGAAGAAGGAAAGCTTATTGTAGATACTGTGAGAGAGTTCGGAAGAATAAAGAAAGAACTTTGGATACAGTATCCGAATAAGGAAAGTTATGAAGAGGACCTGGGCAACCTGCTTGCAGATATAGGAACATTAAACGGCAATGACAGCGTCATCATATATTTGAAAAAAGAGAGGGCAAAAAAGGATCTTGGAGGTGAATGGTGCGTGCCTGCAAGCGATGCCTGTGAGATTTTGGCACAGAGACTCGGCAGTGAGAATGTAAAGGTGGTTGAGAAAATATAATACAGGCAGATTAAATACATGGAAAAATGTTGAGTCTTTTAGTATAATAATCTTGTACCGCATTTCGGTACAAGATTTTGGTAAGAAAGGAAATCATAGACTTAGGTCTATGTGGTTTTAATATGGCAAATAATGAATTCAGGGAAGAGCTCGACCCTCAAAGCAGTGTAAACAAAGTTATAGGAATTGTCTCCGGAAAGGGAGGCGTCGGTAAGAGCCTTGTAACATCTCTTATGGCTGTAAAGGCTATGACAAAGGGATTCAGAGTGGGTATTATCGATGCGGACATTACAGGACCTTCAATACCTAAGGCGTTCGGACTTAGCGGAAAGCTTGGCGTAACATACGATCAGCTTATGGTTCCTGCAGTTACAAATACAGGAATCAATGTGGTAAGTACAAACCTTATTTTGGAGAATGAGACGGACCCTGTTATATGGAGAGGTCCTGTAATAGCAGGTGTTGTAAAGCAGTTTTGGAAGGATACCGTATGGAATAATATCGACTATATGTTCGTGGATATGCCTCCGGGCACAGGAGATGTTCCGCTTACAGTATTCCAGTCAATACCTGTAGACGGTATAATGATAGTTACAAGTCCGCAGGAGCTGGTTTCAATGATTGTTACCAAGGCTGTAAATATGGCTAAGAAGATGAATGTGCCAATCCTCGGTTTGGTTGAGAATATGAGCTATTTTGAGTGCCCTGACTGTGGACACAGACATGAGATATTCGGCAAGAGCCACATTGATGAGATTGCAAAAAAAGAGGGACTTAAAGTTTTGGCAAAGATCCCGATTGACCCTGAGGTGGCAAAGCAGGTTGATGCCGGTCTTGTAGAATATGTGCAGGCACCTTGGCTTGATGAAGCGGCCGATTCTATTTTAAAATAAAATTTTGATGTGGACAGGTTTATCTTGCCCACATACAGGCGGGAGATCTTATGTATATATCAAACAATCCGAATAACGAGTTGGAACAGTCCATTGTACAGGTTCCTGATTTGGTACAGATACCGGATGAAATACATGAAATGGCACAGAAATTTCAGGAAGCGATGATGATGTACACCTGTGCCATCAGAGAGGTGAAAACAAAGCTTGAAGTTTTAAATGATGAGCTTTCGGTAAAGAACAGGAGAAATCCTATTGAGGTGATAAAATCCAGAGTAAAAAAGCCTAAGAGTATAGTGGAAAAGCTGAAAAGGCGCGGACTGCCTCTGACACTTGAATCCATAGTAAAAAATCTGGACGATGTTGCAGGTATCAGAGTCATATGTTCATTTCTGGACGATATTTATGAAGTCGCCGATATGCTTACAAGGCAGGATGATGTGAAGCTTATTGCAGTCAAAGACTATATAAAGAAACCTAAAGAAAACGGATACCGTTCCTATCATCTTATAATTGAAATACCTGTATTTTTCTCTGATAAAAAGCAGCCTATGAGAGTGGAAGTACAGATAAGGACAATTGCTATGGATTTTTGGGCAAGCCTTGACCATCAGCTTAAGTATAAGAAAGAGTTTATCGACTCCGAGGATGTGGAAAGACAGCTTAAAGAATGTGCTGATGTGATAGCAGGTACGGATGTACAGATGCTTAATATAAGAAAGAATATAGAGTCAAGGGGCATAGAGATAAGAAAACCCCGATAAAATGGGAATGTAGGGAAATGACAGCAATATAAAAGGGTTGGTGTAACTTGAAAATGAGTCACACCAACCTTTTTTTTAGTAGATATTATTTTTTAACCAACGCCTCATCTTGCTGAATAAAAACATATATATGATAAACAGTATACTTGTGGTTATCCATGAGAGCGGATAAGCCCAAAGTATGGTGAAGATATTCGGGTACCTAGGTACCATCACTATTATCCATGCTATTCTCAGTACACATACGCCGCTTGCAGTCATTATCATAGGTATCCAGCTGTCACCGATACCGCGAAGCGAGCCTGAGAATATCTCAATGGTGATATAGGTCGGGAAGGCGACCACCATAAAGTTGAGCATATCCGTACCTATATCAAGTACGCTTTTATCAGCTGTAAACAGTGTATAGATACTTCTGCCGAAAAGCTTCAGTAAGAGCATAACTATTCCGGTAATCACAACGGAAAGAATCATTCCGTGTATGATACCCTTTTTTACTCTTTCTTTGTTTCCGTAGCCGAAGTTTTGACCTGTAAATGTGGTTACGGAGATGCCGAGTGACTGTATTGTCATCCAAAACAGCGTATCTATTTTTCCGTAGGCTGTGAAGGCGGCAATGGTATCGGTTCCCAGAGTGTTGATGGAAGCCTGTATAAGAATATTTGCAATAGTGTACATCGCGGATTGCATCCCTGCGGCGGTACCTATGCTGACCATCTTTCTTAACTCTGAGAAGTTGATATGCAGCTTTCTTATAAAGAGTCTAAGTGCGTCCTTTCTGCGAGAAAGCACTACTATAACAAGTATTGCACTGACCACCTGTGAGGTGACTGTGGCAACAGCCGCTCCGACCACGCCCATACCGATATATTTTATCAAAAGTATATCAAGTATTATATTGATAAAGCAGCTGATAATAAGAAAAATCAGCGGAGTCTTTGAATCGCCTACAGCTCTTAAAAGCCCTGCACCCATGTTGTAGATAAGGTTCGGTGCAAGTCCGAGGAAGTAGATTTGAAGATAAGGGATTGCCATAGGCATTATATCTTCAGGCACGTTCATATATGAGAGCATAGTCTTTGAAAATATAGCACCCAATATACTTACCACTATACCTACTATAAGTGAGAACATAATTGCGGTATGTACACATTCACTTACAAGTCTGTGGTTCTTGGCACCGAAGTGCTGTGAAATAATTACACTGAATCCTGACGAGAGACCGACGAATATTCCGATAAAGAGGTTTATCAGTGTACTTGTAGTACCTCCTACCGCCGCAAGCCCAAGTTTTCCTACATTCTGTCCCACTATGACCGCATCGGCGGTGTTGTAGAGCTGCTGAAAGAATGTTCCCAGCAGTATCGGAAAGAAGAATAATAAAAGCTGTGCGGTTATATTGCCGTTTGTCATGTCAGGACTTTTTGTTTTTGCCATACAAATCCTTTATAAATCCTTTCTATACCATTTCTTCAGGTTTAAAAACCTTATCAAACTCTTCTTCAGTCATTAAGTCAAGTTTTAAAGTAGCTTCTTTCAGTGATATATTTTCCTTATGTGCAAGCTTTGCTACCTTTGCTGCCGATTCATAGCCGATATACGGGCTGATTGCGGTTACAAGCATCAGTGAATTGTGAAGATTTTCATGCATCTTTTGTCTGTTTGCCTTTATTCCGCATACACAGTGTACTCTGAAAGAGTCCATACCGTCGGACAGAAGTCTTACGGACTGTAGGAAGTTGTGAATAAGTACAGGCATGAACACATTCAGCTCAAAATTACCCTGACTTGAAGCCATATTTACTGCTACATTATTTGCCATGACCTGTACACATACCATAGTCATGGATTCACACTGTGTAGGGTTTACCTTGCCGGGCATTATAGAACTTCCGGGTTCGTTCTCAGGTATAAATATTTCACCGAGGCCGCATCTTGGACCGCTTGAGAGCCATCTGATATCATTGGCTATTTTCATAAGGTCCGTTGCCAGTGAAGATAAGCCGCCGTGTACAAATGAAAGCTCCGACTTTGAGGTAAGAGCGTGAAACTTGTTGATATCCGTGATAAATTCCTTACCTGTAAGCTTTGAAATATTTTTTGCTACAGATATGTCAAAGCCTTTCGGACAGTTAAGTCCCGTACCTACGGCGGTGGCTCCGAGTGCAAGCTTTTTGATAAACTCAAGTGAGGCATTTATCTGATTACAGTCATTTTCAAGTGAAGCTCTCCAGCCGCTGATTTCCTGTGAGAAGGCTATCGGAGTGGCATCCTGCAAATGTGTCCTGCCTGACTTTACGATGCCTGCATTCTCCTCTTCAAGCTTTTTAAAAGCAAGTATAAGCTCATTGAGTGAAGGAAGTAATTTGTCATGGATTTCAATCAATGCGGCTATATGCATTGCGGCAGGAAATGTATCATTTGAGCTTTGTGACATATTTACATCGTCGTTGGGGTGAAGTAATCTCTTGCCTGCGAGTTCATTGCCTCTGTTTGTAATGACCTCGTTGACATTCATATTGCTCTGAGTGCCGCTGCCGGTCTGCCATACCGAAAGCGGAAAATGCTCATCAAGTTTTCCATCAAGTATTTCTTTACAAACAGTGTTTATTATATCCGCCTTTTCTTTTGAAAGCTTACCAAGCTCGTTATTTGTTGCGGCACAGGCCGCTTTCAGATATGCAAATGCTCTTATAACCTCAAGCGGTATCTTTTCTGTGCCTATTTTAAAGTTTGACAGGCTTCTGGCTGTCTGCGCGCCGAAATATTTGTCCGCTTCCACCTCTATATTTCCCATAGAGTCATGCTCGATACGATATTCCATAGTCTTCTCCTATATGCTATAATAAAACGAAGTTCCTAAAGAGAACTTTAATACAGTACTATACAGTAGTTTAACAAAAAACAGAATAAAAAAACAGGGCAAGAGATGAAAATAAAGAAACAGGAATCGAAATTTTTAATTGTACTTGATACTCTTATGCAACTGGCGGTGATACTTTCACTTGCCTGGTTTGTAGTATTCATATTCGGGGACAGAACATATATGGTGGGGCAGTCAATGTCTCCGCAGATAGAACAGGGTGAAGCGGCGCTTATAAACAAGGCGGCATACACATTCTTTAATCCGAAAAGATTTGATGTTATAGCATTTAAAAACAGAGACGGCAGAGTATGTATCAGAAGAGTTATAGGTCTTCCCGGTGAGACGATAAATATAAAGGATGGCTATGTCTATATAAACGGCAAGGCGCTTGAGAAGTTTTGTGAAGCAAGTACAGGCGGTCTGGCCACAGAAGAGATACAGCTTATGTCAAAGGAGTATTTTGTACTTGGAGATAACAGAGTGGGAAGTGAAGATTCCAGAACTTCCACTATAGGCAATATAACAAAGGATATGATAATAGGTAATGCATGGATAAGATTGTTGCCTATAAAAAGAATAGGTTTTATCAGATAAGTATACGAAAGGATTTTTTATGAAAATACAGTGGTATCCGGGGCATATGACCAAGGCAAAGCGTGCCATGTCAGATGCTATAAAGCTTGTGGATATTATTATAGAGATGACAGATGCCAGAGCTCCCGAAGCTACAAGAAACCCCGAGATAACGGGGCTTGGCACGGGCAAGTCAAGAATTATCATACTGAATAAGGCGGATTTGGCGGATGAAAATGCCAATATAAGATGGGCAAGTTATTATAAGGAGAAGGGCTATGAGTGTATGTTCATGGACTCAAGGCAAAAAAACGGTGTCAACTCACTTATAAAAGCGATAGAGAATGTATCTAAGGATAAGAGAGAGCGAGACGCCAAAAGGGGTATAAAGAACAGACCGGTAAGGGCGATGGTTGCAGGCATTCCGAATGTCGGAAAGTCGACTCTTATCAATACCGTTTCAGGAAGAGCTATGGCAAAGACAGGCAATAAGCCGGGTGTGACCAAGGGCAATCAGTGGATAAAGCTTAAAGGTCAGGTGGAACTTTTGGACACTCCGGGAATACTGTGGCCGAAGTTTGAGGATGAGAGAGTCGGAGAGATGATTGCATTTATCGGCTCAATCAACGATATGATTATAGATATCAGAGAACTTGGACTTGAACTTATCAAATGGCTTTTAAAAAACAGGCCTGAAGTTTTGGAAGAAAGATTTGATATTAAAGAAGGCGAAGACGAAAATGCCGTCCTTATAAAAATAGCTACCGTAAGAGGATGTACCAAAAAGGGAGGAGAACTTGACTATGACAAGGCGGCCTCGGTTTTGGTAAACGAGTTCAGGTCGGGTAAGCTCGGCAGGATTACATTACAGATGCCGTAGGTGGATATGAGAAAAATAAGTGAAGAAAAGCTTGCTCTTGAGAGACAAAGACTTGAGGGCATGAGAGAATTTGAAAATAAATACAGTGATTTGGGAGCGGTTGCAGGTATAGATGAGGCAGGCAGAGGACCGCTTGCGGGACCTGTGGTTGCGGCGGCGGTTATATTGCCGAAGGATATATTCCTGCCGTTTTTGAACGACTCAAAGAAGGTAACCGAAAAAAGAAGAGATGTGCTGTTTGATCAGATAAAACAGGAGGCGATTGCTTACGGAATAGGTATTGCCTCAAACGCACTTATAGATGAGATAAACATACTGCAGGCCACATACGAAGCTATGAGAGAGGCTGTATCAAAGCTTAGTAAGACACCTGATATTTTGCTTGTGGACGCGGTGCATATACCAGGTATAAATATAAAGCAGGTGGGTATAGTAAAGGGAGATGCAAAGAGTGTCAATATCGCGGCTGCAAGCATACTTGCAAAGGTGACAAGAGACAGGCTGATGCTTGAATATGATAAAATCTATCCCGAGTATGGATTTGCATCCAATAAGGGATACGGTACAGCCAAGCATATAGAAGCTCTGAAAGTCTGCGGTGCCTGTGATATACACAGAAGATCTTTTATAGGAAACTTTGTCTGTGAATAAGCGTAAGATAGGAAGCCTCGGAGAGAATATGGCTGTGGAGTTTTTAAAAAGCCGCGGAGTAAAAATCTTGGAGAGAAATTATCAAAACAGATTCGGTGAAATAGACATCATAGCAAGGGAAGATAATACACTGCTTTTTATAGAAGTAAAATACAGAAAGAATGAGAGCTTCGGTTATCCGCTTGAAGCTGTAGATTTTAAAAAACGGCAAAAGATAAAAAATATGGCAAGGTTTTTCTTAAATGAAAATCATTACTTTAACATGAACATAAGATTTGACTGCATAGGTATAATGGGGTCAAATATAGACTGGGTAAAAGGAGCGTTTTATTGAAGATATTAAAAAAGAATGATAAGAATATTTTGACACTTAAAAGAGCAAAAAACGGTGTGGAATATCTGTCATTTGACGCATTGGAAAAATATGACAATATAGTACAGGGCTTTTCCACAAAGATAGGCGGAGTAAGTACAGGTGTGTATGCGACTATGAACTTAAGTTTCAGCAGAGAGCCTGACAACAGGGAAGGCGTACTTGAAAACTACAAAAGAATGGCACAGGCTCTGGGTGTGGAGCTTGAAAGCTTTACTTTATCTTATCAGGAACATTCCACCAATGTAAGAGTGGTGAGTGCGGCCGATAAGGGCAAGGGAGTACTGTTTGAGAGAGACTACAGAAATATTGACGGACTTATAACAAATGAAAGGGGCATTACATTAGGAGCTTTTTTTGCAGACTGTATTCCCCTTTATTTTTATGACAGGGTAAATAATGTAATAGGACTGGCACATTCAGGCTGGAGAGGCACCTGTAAGAGAATGGGTGCGGTTATGGTAAAAGAGATGAACAGGCATTTTTTCAGCAGGTCGGAGGATATAATTGCCTGCATAGGTCCCGGCATATGTGCGGACTGCTATCAGGTAAGCACGGATGTGTATGAGGAGTTTTCAAAAAACTTTGATAAAGAAGATATGGATAATATATTCAGAGAAGACGGGAATGACCACTTCAGGCTGTCACTTTGGAAAGCCAATGAAAAAGTATTAAAAGATGCCGGAATACCTGAGGAGAATATATTTACTTCCAATATATGCACCGCCTGCAATAAAGAACTTTTGTATTCACACAGAGTGATGGGCGAGAAGAGGGGTAATATGGCGGCATTTATGGCGCTTAGATGATTTTCCATCGGATACGGTCAAAAAAAAGCCCGATATATCAGCTTTTACTTGCTAAAACTCATTTAAGTATTTATACTATGTATATTTGAATAAAGGAGGCTATATGGAAGATTTTTTCAAGAAATTAAGCATATATGGAAGTATTGCAAAAGAAGAAGGACAGAAGATAGCACAGTCGGCTTTGAACAAGGGTAAAGAATTGGCCGATATAACAAAGCTGAAAAGAGACATAAAGATAGAAGAAGATATTATAAAGTCATACAAAATGGTTATAGGTGAGTATGTAGCCGCCAATGACCTTTTGAGAGAAGACGAGCTTGTATTTGACCAAAGATCAAAGATCTTAAAGAGTCAGGAAAAGCTTGAAGAGTTGAAGGAAAAGCTTGAGGAAATAAGCAAAAATAAGTAGTTAGGAGATTATAAAGATGCCATACGCAGATTTGACAAAAGAAGAATTGATGGAATTAAAGAAAAGCCTGAAGGCTGAATATAAGGCTATGCAGGCTAAAGACTTGAAACTTGACATGAGCAGAGGAAAGCCTTCACAGGAGCAGCTTGATATCTCAATGGGACTTATGGATGTGCTTTCATCGGATGCGGACCTTATGAGTGAGAACGGCTCTGACTGCAGAAACTACGGTGTACTTGACGGTATCCCTGAGGCGAAGGAGCTTATGGGAGATATGATGGAGGTTCCGGCAGACAACCTTATCATCTACGGAAACTCAAGTCTTAATGTAATGTATGACTGTATTTCAAGATCATATACACATGGAGTAATGGGTTCAACACCTTGGTGTAAGCTTGATAAAGTAAAATTCTTATGTATCGTACCGGGATATGACAGACATTTTGCAATAACGGAGTACTTCGGTTTTGAGAATGTATGTATACCTATGCTTGAGAGCGGTCCTGATATGGATATGATAGAGGAACTTGTACAAAACGACGATTCAATAAAGGGAATCTGGTGCGTGCCTAAGTATTCAAACCCTACAGGAAACTCATACTCGGACGAAGTTGTAAGAAGATTTGCAAGATTAAAACCTGCAGCCAAGGATTTCAGAATTTACTGGGATAATGCTTATACAATTCATCATCTCTATGACCTTGACCAGGATCATTTGATTGAGATTTTGGCTGAGTGTAAGAGAGCCGGAAATCCGGATCTTGTATATAAGTTTGCTTCAACATCAAAGGTTACATTCCCGGGATCTGGTATTGCGGCACTTGCCACATCACATAACAACCTTGAGGATATAAAGAAGCAGTTGAAGATGCAGACAATCGGACATGACAAGGTAAATCAGCTTAGACATGTAAGATATTTTAAGGATATCCACGGCATGGTGGAGCATATGAAAAAGCACGCAAACTCACTCAGACCTAAGTTTGAGATGGTGCTGGATACACTTGAGAGCGAGCTTGGCGGACTTGGAATAGCAAGTTGGACAAAGCCGAAGGGCGGATACTTCATATCATTTGATACCATGGACGGATGTGCAAAGGAAGTAGTGTCAAAATGTAAGAAAGCAGGAGTTGTACTTACAGGAGCGGGAGCTACATTCCCGGGCGGAAACGATCCTCATGACAAGAATATTCGTATCGCTCCGTCATTCCCGCCTGTAGCGGATTTGGAGATAGCCGCAAAGCTTCTTTGCCTGTGTACAAAGATGGCGGCAGTTGATAAACTCTTAGGAGAATAATAATGATAAGTGCAAATGGAATAACCCTTAGATTAGGAAAGAAAGCCCTTTTTGAAGATGTTAATATAAAGTTTACACCGGGCAACTGTTACGGACTTATAGGTGCCAACGGTGCCGGAAAGTCTACATTCTTAAAGATACTTTCAGGACAGATAGAGCCTACCAACGGTGATGTGGTTATAACACCGGGAGAGAGACTTTCATTCTTAGAGCAGGATCATTTCAAGTATGATGCATATACGGTTTTAGATACCGTAATCATGGGAAATGCAAGACTGTATGAGATAATGAAGGAAAAAGATGCAATATATGCAAAGCCTGACTTTACTGAAGAAGACGGTATAAAGGCGGCTGACCTTGAGGGTGAGTTTGCCAATATGAACGGCTGGGAGGCGGAGTCGGATGCGGCCGCACTTTTAAACGGACTTGGAGTGGATACCGAACATCACTATACATTGATGAGCGATATGCCTTCAAACCTTAAGGTAAAGGTACTTCTTGCAAAGGCGCTCTTCGGTAATCCCGACATACTTTTGCTTGACGAGCCTACAAACCACCTTGATTTGGACGCTATTGCATGGCTTGAGGAGTTCCTTATCAACTTTGAGAACACTATCATTGTGGTATCTCATGACAGATATTTCCTCAATAAAGTCTGTACAATGATTGCCGATATCGACTACGGTAAAATACAGCTCTATGCCGGAAACTATGATTTCTGGTACGAGTCAAGCCAGCTTATGGTTCGCCAGATGAAGGAAGCCAACAGAAAGAAAGAAGAAAAGATTAAGGAGTTGCAGGAGTTCATTCAAAGATTCTCTGCAAATGCTTCAAAGTCAAAGCAGGCTACTTCAAGAAAGAGAGCTTTGGAAAAGATTGAGCTTGACGATATCAAGCCTTCATCAAGAAAGTATCCTTATATAGACTTCAGACCGAACAGAGAGATAGGAAATGAGGTGCTTACCGTTGAGAACCTTTCAAAGACTATTGACGGTGAGAAAATCCTTGACAATATAAGCTTTGTACTCAACAGAGAGGACAAGGTGGCACTTGTAGGACCTAACGAGAAGGCAAAGACCGTACTGTTTAAGATACTTGCCGGAGAAATGGAGCCTGACAGCGGAAGCTTTAAGTGGGGACTTACCACCACACAGAGCTATTTTCCTAAGGACAATACAAAGGACTTTTCAGGTGATGAAACAATAGTTGACTGGCTGACAGGATATTCGGAGAATAAGGATGCCACATATGTAAGAGGCTTCCTCGGCAGAATGCTCTTTGCAGGTGAAGACGGTGTAAAGAAGGTAAATGTGCTTTCAGGTGGTGAGAAGGTGCGTTGTATGCTCTCAAAGCTTATGATAAGCGGAGCAAATGTACTTATTCTTGATGAGCCTACCGACCACCTTGATATGGAGTCTATTACGGCACTCAACACCGGACTTGAGAAGTTCAAGGGTGTGCTTATATTCTCATCAAGAGACCATCAGGTAGTGCAGACTACAGCCAACAGAATTATGGAGATTATCAATGGAAGTCTTATAGATAAGATTACCACATATGATGAGTACCTTGACTCAGACGAGATGGCAAGAAAGAGATTCACATACACAGTTTCTGCAGATGAAGAGAGTGACGACTGATATGAAAAAGATGATTTCATGGAATGTCAACGGTCTCAGAGCGGCTGTGACAAAGGGATTTTTGGATTTTTTCAGAGATATTGATGCGGATATTTTTTGTATACAGGAGTCAAAGCTCTCGGAAGGACAAATAGAGCTTGATCTTCCGGGATACTATGACTACTGGAACTATGCGCAAAAAAAAGGTTACTCAGGTGTGGCAATATTTACCAAGGATAAGCCTCTCAATGTGACTTACGGTATCGGAATAGAGGAACATGACAATGAGGGCAGAGTGATTACGGCGGAGTATGAGGACTTTTATCTGATTACCTGTTATACTCCGAACTCTCAAAGAGGACTTACAAGGCTTGAGTACAGAATGACTTGGGAGGACGCTTTCCTTAAGTATATTTTGGAACTTGAAAAGAATAAGCCTGTAATATTCTGCGGTGATTTGAATGTGGCACATACGGAAATAGATCTTAAGAATCCGAAGACAAACAGAAAAAATGCCGGATTTACAGATGAGGAGAGGGCAAAGATGGATGTTATTTTGTCCTCAGGTTTTGTAGACAGTTTCAGGGTGTTATATCCTGACAAGACGGATGCTTACTCATGGTGGTCCTATATGGGAGGAGCCAGAGCAAAAAATGTCGGTTGGCGTATTGACTATTTTATAGTATCTGCTAAATTAAAAGATAGAATAAAAGAAGCCAAGATTCACAGTGAAATCTTAGGCTCAGACCATTGTCCGGTAGAACTGGATATAGAAATATAATATATATACTTAAAGGAGGTCGTTATGGCAGTAAGAGTTGACAGAGATAAGAGTTTTTATTATCCGACAGGAATTACCGTCACGCCCTCTTTTTTTTGCATAAAGGTTATAAGAAAGTGTAAGAGACTTTATATAAACCTTTATGAGAGAAATATGGAAGAGGCGGTGGAAAAAATAGAGTTTCCGCCTGAATCACGAATAGGTGATGTTTGGTTTATGCAGGTGGATATGCGCCTGAAAAAGAACATCGAGTATGCGCTTGAAGACGAGAAAGGGCTGTTTGCGGATGAGTACGGCAAGAGCTTTTCAGGCAGAGACAGTTTCGGAAAAGTAAGTCTGATAGACAATCCGAGAAGAAGCCCTGTATATATAGCGGCTTTTGACTGGGGAAATGACCTTGAAAATGTGAAGGCTATAGAGGATAAGTCTTTAGATTCCTCATTTATATACAGACTTCACGCAAGGGGATTTACAAAGTCGAATACTTCAAGGATAGTGGACAAGGGTACATTTAAAGGAATTCTTGAAAAGGTTGATTATCTGAAAGAAATCGGAGCGGATTTTATAGATATAATGCCGGCCACAGAGTTTGACGAGTTTATAAGAAGCGCCGGAAGCTTTTTCTCACTGTTTGACAAGGAAAAGAAAGAGAAAAAAGAGAAGATAACTCTCAATTATTGGGGATATACAAACAGCCTTAATTTTGCGCCTAAGGCAAGCTATGCCACAAGAAGATACAGAAATCCTGTAAATGAGTACAAAGCTATGGTAAAAGCCATGCATGAAGCCGGAATAGGAGTTATACAGGAATTTTTCTTTGAGAGAAAAAGTATAAGCTATATTATAGATGTACTCAGGTTTTGGAAGCTTGAATATCATATAGACGGGTTCCATCTTGCAGGAGTCAACTACTGTGACGAGATTGTAAAGGATCCGTATCTTCTTGACTGCAAGTTTATATTTTCAAATAAGATATATGATATCAGATCCGCCAATATTATCTCCATGGACTATGAATATATGAACAATATGAGAAAGTACCTAAAGGGTGATGAGGGCATGGTTCCTTTCGTCTCAAATGTTCTCGAAAATAAAAACGGTTATATGAATTTTATTGCGGATGTCAACGGATTTTCACTGGCAGATATATACAGGTATGACTATAAGCACAATGAAGAAAACGGTGAGGACAATACGGACGGCTCAAATATGAACTTCTCATGGAACTGCGGTTTTGAGGGAGATACAAAGAAACTGCAGGTAATGAATCTTAGAAAGAGAATGTATCTGAATGCAATCTTTCTTTTGATGATTTCAAGAGGTGCCATAGGAGTGTGCAGCGGCGATGAAGTTTTACAGTCAAAGGGCGGCAATAACAATACCTACTGTCAGGACAATGATACAAGCTATTTTAACTGGAAGCTTGTAAATAAGAACAATGATTTCTTACACTTTTTTAGAGAAATGCTTGACTTCAGAAGAAAGTATATTGTTTCAGATGATGATAAGAAAAAGATTTCCATACACGGAATGCAGGTTTGGAAACCTGACTTTGAGTACTACAACAGACAGATGGGTATACTTATAGAAGGAAAACAGGATGTATATATTATCTTAAATATGCATTGGGACAGCCATGAGTTTTCACTCCCTACTATAAAGAGGGGAAGCGCCTGGAATGTGCTTATAAATACAGCCGATATAAATTTACCTTTTAAGAAAGAAGTCGTTAAGGTAAAAAATCAGAGAACCATATCTGTGGAAGGCAGAAGCTGTATGGTACTTATAGCTAAAGAGGATTCATCAAAAAAAATTGAAAAAATTTGATTTTAGTATTGACAAAACTGACTGTATAGAGTATCCTATTAAAGTCAGTTTTGGGTTATCGCCAAATGGTAAGGCACTGGACTCTGACTCCAGCATTTCTAGGTTCGAATCCTAGTAGCCCAGCTTTTAAAACTCCCATTCAAACAGAAGTTTGTGGGAGTTTTTTAGTATATATGAATGAGGAATTTTTATGAAGGTGGCACTGGCAGGGACGGAAAACTTAACAAATTATATTGCGGCATTAAAAGCAAACGATATTGAAGTTATAAATACACTTGATATGGCTGAGGCGCTAAAATGTGACGGATTACTTTTGCCGGGCGGCGGAGATATGGATCCGAAATATTATGGTGAAGAGATGAACGGCTCAGAGGAGCCTGACAGAGAGCTTGATAAGGCGCAGTGGGATGTTTTGGATGCTTTTGTAAAGGAAAAAAAGCCTGTACTCGGTATTTGCAGAGGTATGCAGCTTATCAATGTGTACTTTGGTGGAAGCCTTTATCAGGACTTAAAGACAAAAGATACACATTCAAGAAAGAACGGGGTCGACAGTGTTCACAGTGTGAAAAGTATTGTAAAAGAAAATCTGTTTGAAAACCTGTACGGCAAGGAGTTTTTTGTAAACTCGGCACATCATCAGGGAGTAAAAAAAGTTGGTGAAGGTCTGATAGCCGTTTTGGAAGCAAATGACGGAGTTTGTGAAGCACTGCTTCATAAGGATTTGCCGATAGTGGCGACACAGTTTCATCCTGAAAGAATGTCATATGAGCAAAGAAGAGATGATACGGTTGTAGGTGAGGGCATTTTTGAATATTTCAAATCCCTCTTAAAAGGTTAGGTTAGGTAGATAATGTATTCATTTAATGAAAGAATCAGATACAGTGAGTTGGGGGAAGACGGAGAGCTGTCATTACTTGGGCTTTTGAATTTGTTCCAAGACTGTTCAACATTTCAATCTGAAGATTTGGGACTTGGAATAGAGTACTTGCAGGGTAAGAGAGAAGCCTGGTGGGTCAATTCGTGGCAGATAGATATAAGCCGATTACCGGTTTTAGGACAAAGAGTGGAAGTAGGCACATTTGCATATGCTTTTAAGAGCTTCTACGGCTTTAGAAATTTCTTTCTGAAGGATGAAAACGGTGAGTTTTTGGTTAAGGCGGACTCCATATGGTTTCATTACGATTTGGACAATAAAAGGCCTACAAAGCCTACAGATGAGGCGCTTGGTAAGTATTTGGCAGGTAATGATAAACATATGGAAATGACAAAAATTGTCAGAAAATTTGACATTCCAAGTGATTATGAGCTTGGTGACGAAATCATTGTCACTAAGAACGACCTTGATACAAATCATCATATGAATAATGCAATATATGTAAGTAAGGCAAGAAACCTTATCGACGAGGATTTTAAAGTAAAAAAAATAGGTGTACAATATAAGAAAGCGGCCGTATTACATGATATAATATTGCCGAGGATTACAAAGAATGAAAATTCTTATATTATAAATTTGGCGGATAAAGACGGTGATACATATGCTGTTGTTAAGTTTGATTATTAAGGGGGAGTTATGGAATTAGGAAAGATACAAAGTCTTAAGGTGGACAGAAAAAAGAATTTCGGTGTATATCTTACAGACGGAAACGGTGAAGATGTACTGCTTCCTATGAAGGAAGTTCCTAAAGACTGTGAAGTCGGAAGTGAGATTGAGGTATTTATATACCGTGACAGCAAGGACAGACTTATTGCAACCACAAGAAAGCCTAAGCTTTCGGTAGGTGAGATTGGCAGACTTTTTGTAAAGTCTACTACAGGAATCGGTGCATTTTTGGACATCGGACTTGAAAGAGATGTGCTTTTGCCTTTTAAGGAGACGCTAGGTAAGGTAAAAGAGGGAGATGAGGTACTTGTATATCTGTATGAGGACAAGAGTCACAGACTTGCAGCCAGTGCAAAGGTATATTCCCGTCTGTCGACAAACAGCCCTTACAAAAAAGATGATGAAGTGGTCGGTACCGTATTTGAAATCAAAAAGATGGGTATCTTTGTCGCTGTAGATGACAAGTACAACGGCATGATTCCTCCAAACGAGAACTTTGAAAACGTAAAGCCGGGAGACAGACTTGACCTTAGAGTAATCAGAGTGAGAGAGGACGGTAAGCTTGATTTAAGCCCGAGAAAAAAAGCATATGTGCAACTTTTAAAGGATGCGGATATTCTATACGGTATAATGGAAAGAAGAGGCGGAAGCTTAGGCTTTGATGAGAGCGTTTCTCCTGACAGAATAAAGGCTGAGCTTGAACTTAGTAAGAATGCCTTTAAGAGGGCTGTCGGTCATCTCTTAAAAGAGGGTAAGATAGAGATAGTTGACGGAGATATCAAAATAAAGTGATGAAATATGGACTGCAGGTTTTCTGCGGTCTTTTTTTGAAAGGAGATATATGGCTTTAGTTGACAATGTTATAAGCAAGGCAAGAGAATATATCGGTGTGAGTGAGAATCCGCCTGAGAGCAATAATGTAGTGTTCAATACCGACTATTACGGCAGAGAGGTTTTTGACAACGGCAGTATTACTTATCCATGGTGTGTGGTATTTTTATGGGATATTTTCAGAATGTGCGGTGCACAGAGTGTATTTTGTGACGGTATGAAGACCGCATCAACCGAAGCCGTACTTACCCACTATAAAAATAAGGGAATGTTGTTTTCTACAGGAAAAAGAGGCGATATCGTACTTATTATAACCGATGCGGCAGGAAGAGGCAGAAATGTAAACCATGCCGGATTGGTAATATCCGTAAATGGTGACGGAACTTATGAAACCATAGAAGGAAATACCGGCAGCGGCAATATTGCAAACGGCGGCATGGTGATGAACAGAACCAGAAGTTTAGTAGGCAGAGGCTATAAGATAGTTGGATTTGCAAGACCGAGCTATGAAAAGGCAAGCACAGTTAATGCACCTAATGAGATACCTATAAGTGCGAGGCTTACCATAGTCGGCAGCGGAATAAGAGTAAGAATGGCTCCTAATACATCGGCAGCCGTTGTAAAAAATCTTGAAGAGGGTGCCGTTGTAAAGGCTACGGGTAGAATCGCAAGCAGGCACAACCCTTGGTTTCATATAGACGGAGGGTATATAAGCGGAAACTTTGTAAGCGGATGGATAAAAGATTACAATGACAACAAAAGATGGTGGTATGTGGAAAAAGATTATAAATATGCCAAGTCACAGTGGAAGAATATAGCCGGTAAGGACTATTGCTTCGGCAAGGACTCGTATTTGTTTGTAAACTGCTATATAAAGTCGGCCGTAAACGGAACTTACTATTGGGTGGATGATGACGGAGTGTACCAAAAGAGGTATGACACAACAAGCCCAAGCAGGAAGTATAGAATAGTGGAAGATTATAAGAATGAAAATGCATTATAAAAAGGGGCCTAAGCCCCTCTTTTTTATTCTCCCTGATACATAAACTTTATAAGTCTTTCAACATCTTCTTTATCATGTGCCACAAGGTCAAGTTCCTTTATATAGCCGTTTGAAAAGATATTTGCCATTGAAAGATACTGTGTAAGCTTACTCTTTAAGTTTATTCTGTCGCCTTCAGGTGAAACAAGCTCAACGGTGCCTTTGCACTCATCTACAACCTTAAAAAATGCCTCAACATCTTTGATATTCTGTATCTTCATATATACCTCCAAGTAAATAGTAATATCTTTTACAGTATAGCAAAATAGGTATCCGGAGTAAAGAAGACAATGCAAATATGGAAAATATAATGCGGTTGTGCTACAATAAGCAAATGCCGTTTATAGGCATAATTAAGTATTTCAGTAATGGAGATAGAAATGCAGATAATAATTGTAGGTTGCGGCAAGGTCGGTTCGACTATTGCCGAACAACTTAGTGTGGAAGGACATGATATAACAATAGTTGATACGGATGAATCGGTTGTACAGGCTCTGGCTACCAGACTTGATATAATGGGTGTGACGGGAAACGGTGCAACACATTCTATTTTGGCGGAAGCAGGTGTGGAAGAGGCTGACCTTTTGATTGCGGTTACAGAGTCTGACGAGCTGAATTTGCTCTGCTGTATGGTAGGAAAGAAGGCGGGCGCGGAACACACAATAGCAAGAGTCAGAAATCCTGAATACAGTCAGGATATCGGATTTATGAAAAAAGAGCTCGGTCTTGCAATGACTATAAATCCTGAGTATGCCGCATCTACAGAGATGGCAAGACTTTTAAGATTTCCGTCTGCAATAGAGATAGATACATTCGGAAGAGGCAGAGTGGAGCTTTTGGAGTATAAGATAGAAGACGACAATATATTGGCGGACAAAAGTCTTATTGATGTAGGTAAGAATATAAAGTCCGATATACTGATATGTGCAGTTGAAAGAGGAGAAGATGTTATTATACCGAACGGCAGCTTCGTACTTAAAAGCGGCGATATTATCAGCGTTGTAGCATCTACAGAGAATGCAAGAGATTTCTTCAAAAAGGTCGGTTGCGGCAGCAATGAAGTAAAGGATACCATGATAGTAGGCGGCGGAACCATTGCTTATTATCTGGCAAATCAGCTCATACCTCTTGGTATAAAGGTAAAGATAATAGAAAAATCCTATGAGAGATGTGAAGAACTTTCCGCAATGTTGCCGAATGCGGTAATCATACACGGAGATGCGGCAGATAAGGATGTACTGCTTGAAGAAGGCATTGAGAACTGTTCTTCATTCGTTTCACTTACAGGTATAGATGAGGAGAATGCGTTCCTGTCACTGTATGCAAAGAGTGTTTCAAATGCGAAGATAGTTACCAAGATAAATCGCATCTCATTTGATGATATTATAGAGAAGTTCGACCTTGGAAGTATGATTTATCCTAAGCATATCACTGCGGAGTACATCGTAAGATATGTCAGAGGCTTGCAAAACAGTGTAGGAAGCAATAATGTGGAGGCGCTGTATAAGATAATACACGGTGAGGCTGAAGCGCTTGAGTTTTATATCAAAGAAGATTCAAGTATGACGGATAAAACTCTTGAGGCAATGCCGATAAGAGACGGAGTGCTGGTTGCAGGTATTATCAGAAACGGTAAGGTAATGATACCGAACGGTAAGTCTACATTTCAAAAGAACGATTCGGTTATCGTAATAACAAAGATTACAGGTATGCAGAATTTAGAGGATATATTAAAGTAATGAATTATTCGATTATATTATATATAGTGGGAAAGGTAATGATGTTGGAGTCCGCCTGCTTTTTGATACCGGCTGTGACATCAATTGTATACGGTGAGCATGAAGGCTTCGCCTATCTGATAGTAGGTGTAGTGGCGGCTGTTATAGGATATTTGATTTCAAGCAAAAAGAAGTTTGAACATGTATTCTTTGCAAGAGAAGGCTTTGTAATGGTTGCGCTGTCTTGGATAGTGCTCAGTGTGGTGGGAGCAATCCCTTTTGTAGTAACAGGTGAGATTCCGAACATGATTGATGCACTTTTTGAGACCGTATCGGGATTTACAACAACCGGAGCAAGTATACTCGAGGATGTGGAGAGCTTAAGCCATACTTCACTTATCTGGAGAAGCTTTACACACTGGGTAGGCGGTATGGGTGTTATAGTATTATTGCTTGCAATACTTCCGATGGCGGGCGGCTACAATATGCACCTTATGAAGGCGGAGAGCCCGGGTCCTGTAGTAGGAAAGCTTGTGCCCAGACTACGAGATACCGCAAAGATTCTGTATCTTATTTATCTTGTAATGACCGTTATAGAGTTTGTTATATTGGTAATTATAAAGATGCCTGTATTTGATGCACTCTGTATCACATTCGGTACTGCAGGTACAGGAGGATTCGGAATAAAGGCCGACAGTATAGCAAGCTATTCATATGCAATACAGGTGGTAGTTACTATATTTATGATACTCTTCGGTGTAAATTTCAATGCTTACTTTGTACTTTTGGGCAAGCACAAGAAAGAAGCGTTTAAGATAGAAGAGGTAAGGTGGTATTTCGGAATTATATTTGCTGCAATTGTGATTATTACAGTGAATATAAGAGGTTATTTTGACAATATATTGATAGCGTTAAATCACGCCGCATTCCAGGTAGGATCAATCATAACAACCACAGGGTATTCAACCACAGACTTTGACCGCTGGCCTCAGCTTTCAAGAAATATACTTATATTCCTGATGATGTGCGGTGCCTGTGCCGGAAGTACAGGTGGCGGTCTCAAGGTTTCAAGAATTGTGGTTATGGTAAAATCGGCATTTCAGGAAATCGGATACTACATTCATCCGAGAGGTGTAAAGACTATCAAGATGGACGGAAAGGTACTTGAAAAGCCTGTACTTAATAACATAAGGGTATTCTTAATCACATATGTGATGATTTATACCATTTCAATGTTCTTATTGTCACTTAATAATTTTGATTTTGAGACCAATTTTACAGCCATAGCGGCGACATTCAACAATATCGGACCGGGACTTGCCAAGGTAGGTCCTATGGCGAACTTCAATATATACTCATATTTTTCAAAGCTGGTTTTGACCTTTGATATGCTTGCAGGAAGACTTGAGTTATATCCTATGCTCCTTTTATTTTGCCCTGGCATATGGAAAATAGGAAAAAGTAAATAATGTAAAAATAAAGCACTTGCAATTTTTTTGCAGGTGCTTTATAATACCTACTAACATAATAGGAAAGAGGAAATAAAGATACAATGATTGAACTGAAAAATATTACAAAGACTTTCAGTGAAGGCAATATATCCGTACATGCAGTCAAAGATGTATCTTTAGTGATTGATAAAGGGGAGATATTCGGCATTATAGGATTTTCCGGAGCGGGAAAATCCACACTTGTCAGATGTATAAATCTTTTGGAAAGGCCTGATGCAGGTAAAGTATTTGTTGACGGAAAGGATTTGACAGCCCTTAAAGCTAGAGATTTAAGAAGTGCAAGGAAAAAAATCGGAATGATCTTTCAGCACTTCAATCTGATGCCGTCCAGAACGGTGGCAGGCAATGTGGAGTATTCACTTTTCGGAAGCGGGCTTTCAAAGGAAGCAAAGAGAAAAAAGGTCAGAGAACTTCTGTCTTTGGTAGATATAGCCGATAAGGAAAAGGCATACCCGAGTCAGTTGTCAGGAGGTCAAAAGCAAAGAGTGGCTATAGCAAGAGCACTTGCAAACGACCCGAAAGTACTTTTATGTGACGAGGCGACATCGGCACTTGATCCGCAGACTACAGCATCCATTTTGGAGCTTTTACAAAGTCTCAATAAAAAGCTGGGGCTTACAGTGGTAGTCATCACACATGAGATGGCGGTTGTAAAGCAGATCTGTGACAGAGTGGCAGTAATGGAAGACGGAAATGTTGTGGAAGAAGGGGATGTATTCTCAATCTTTGCAAATCCTAAGCATCAGATTACAAAGGACTTTATAAAGACCACTTCAAACCTTCAAAAGATAGAAGGACTGATAGCTTCAGGTTCGGATGTGGCCAAGTTAAAACCGGGCGAGGTCATACTTAGACTAAGCTATAAGAAAGCAAATACTTCGGAGGCACTGATTTCCGAAGTGTCCAGAAAGTTTAATATAGATTTGAATATTATCTATGCGGATGTGGAGATAGTAAAAGATGCACCTATAGGCGGTACGGTGGCGATAGTAAGCGGCGAAAAGTCTGATATAGATGCAGCAATCAAATATCTGCAGGATAAAGAAGTAGGAGTGGAGGTGATAAAGGATGAAAGAAATATTGCACATTCTCTTACCAAACGTATCGGCTAAACCCAATGAGATAATAGATGCAACTGTTCAGACCATAAATATGATGGTACTTTCAGGTGCTATTTCACTTATATTCGGTCTTATATTCGGTGTTATAGTGGTGGTCACCTCTCCGAGAGGTATATTAAAAAACGCCTTTATCTACAATATTATGGATAAGCTGATAAATGTGTTCAGATCAATCCCTTTTGTAATCTTGCTTGCGGCACTGATACCTTTTACAAGAATGGTGGTGGGAACCGCAATAGGAACAAAGGGTGCCATACTTCCGCTTGTATTCGGTACGGTACCTTTCTTTACAAGACAGATAGAAAGTGCTTTATATGAAGTGGATAAGGGACTTATTGAGGCGGCACAGAGCATGGGTTCATCACCTATAGAGATTATATTCAGAGTATACTTAAGAGAGAGTTTGCCGGGTATTATAAGAGGTGTACAGATTACATTTATCTCACTTTTAGGACTTACCGCTATGGCAGGTGCTATAGGCGGCGGAGGTCTCGGAGATTTTGCGATAAGATACGGACACCAGAGAAATCAAACAGATGTAACATATGCTACAGTAATTATTATACTTATAATGGTAAGCTTGATACAGGGTCTTGGAAACAAGGCGATAAAGAAAACAACACATTAAGATCACAGGGTGAATTCCCCTTGTTATATAGAAAAATTCATGGAGGTTATTATATTATGAGAAAATTAAGTAAATTTTTAGCAATCGGCGCAATATTGGCTTTGGGACTTACAGCATGCGGTTCAAGTCAGAAGGCGGATACAAGCAGTGCTGCAGGTGAGAGCACAAGCGCGGAGTCAAAGGCCGACGCTGCAAAGACCGAAGGTAATACAACGGTAAAAATCGGTGTCGTAGGTGAGAACAATGAGCAGTGGAACCCTGTAATAGAGGCTATGGCAAAAGAGAGTATTACAGTTGAGCTTGTAAAGTTTGCAGACTATTCATTGCCTAACAGAGCGTTAAATGACAAGGAAATTGACTTAAACGCATTCCAGCACAAGGCATATCTTGCAAATGATGTTAAGGACAACGGCTATAAGATTGAGGCTATAGGCGATACAATCATCGCACCTTTAGGAGTATATTCAAAGAAGATTAAAGATCTTTCAGAGCTTAAGGACGGCGATACAATAGCAATCCCGAACGACGCTACAAACGGCGGAAGAGCATTGAAGGTACTTGAGAGTGCAGGAGTTATCAAAGTAAATCCTGACGCAGGATATACACCTACACTCAGTGATATTACAGAAAATCCTAAGAATATCAAGTTCACAGAGGTTGAGGCTGCCAATACACCAAGTCTTTTACCTGATGTGGCTGCTGCCGTAATCAACGGAGGTCACGCAGTAGACAACGGTCTTAATCCTAAGACAGATTCCATCTATCTTGAGAAGGTAGAGGACGGAGCTGACAACCCGTATGTAAATGTTATTGTTGCAAGAAGTGAGGACAAGGACAACGAGACTTACAAAAAGATTGTAAAGGCATTCCAAAGTGATGATGTAAAGAAGGTTATAGAGGACACATATAAGGGTGCTTATATACCTGCTTGGAAATAATTTTTAAATAAATATAGATAATTAGAGGCTGTCACACATTTAAATGTAAAATTTAGATTATGTGACAGTCTTTTTTGTGCCTAAGAAAGCGATAATTGTTGATAAGCGTCTGCTGCGGTTCATATATTGTTCATAACTAATTCAAAAACCTTTTACATAAAAAACAAACTTTAGCCACTTTTATTTCCTATAATCTCTTACATAGACAAGAGATAGCTAGTCTATAAATAAAAGATTTTTTTCATAATACTCGAGCCGATACATATCGGCTCTCCTCCCAAAATCAAGCCGGCAGCGATGTCGGCTTTTTATATTGTTGACAACTTAAGTGTAAAAATATAAACTTGCTTGATAGTGTAAAATAATGAGAGGATTATATATGGATCAATTTGCAAGAACTCAGCTTTTGTTGGGTGTGGATGCCATGGAAAGATTGAAAAAGTCAAGAGTGGCGGTATTTGGAGTAGGTGGAGTAGGCGGCTACAGCGTGGAAGCTTTGGCAAGATCCGGAGTGGGAGCCATAGACCTGATAGATGATGATAAAGTGTGTCTGACAAATATAAATCGTCAGATAATAGCTGATGTAAAGACTATAGGAAAGTATAAGGTGGATGTGGCAAAAGACAGGATACTTAGCATCAATCCGAGGTGTAAGGTGACTACACATCAGTGCTTTTATCTGCCTGAGAATGCAGGGGATTTTGATTTTAAAGAATATGACTATGTAATAGATGCCGTGGATACGGTTACCGCAAAGATAAATCTGGTAATGCAGGCAAACGAAAGTAATGTACCTGTTATCAGCAGTATGGGCGCAGGCAATAAGCTGGATCCTACAGCTTTTATGGTGAGCGACATATATAAGACAAGTGTCTGTCCGCTTGCAAAGGTGATGAGAAGAGAACTCAAAAAAAGAAATATAAAAAAGCTTAAGGTGGTTTATTCCAAGGAGCAGCCTTTAGTTCCGATAGAGGATGAGAGTATCAGCTGCAGGTCACACTGTGTATGTCCTCCGGGTGCGGAGAGAAAATGTAGTGACAGAAGAGCTATTCCGGGATCTGTTGCCTTTGTGCCGTCTGTGGTAGGACTTATAATAGCAGGTGAAGTAATAAAAGATTTGACTAAGGATATTGTGAGGGAAGTATGATTGAAACAATTTCAAGGATAAACTCCGCCGTAAACGGGTTTATTTGGGGTGTACCTGCAATAATTGCACTGATGGGTGTAGGTATATATTTGAGCATCAGATTAAAATTTATGCAGGTAACAAAATTTGCATATATAATGAAGACTACGGTCGGCAGAATTTTCAAAAAGAGAAATGTGGCAGACGGAGCGCTTTCACCTTTTCAGGCGGCGACCACCGCACTTGCGGCTACGGTGGGTACGGGAAATATAGCAGGTGTTGCAGGCGCAATATCCATAGGCGGACCGGGAAGTGTATTTTGGATGTGGATTTCGGCAATCTTAGGTATGTGTACAAAGTTTACCGAGGTTACACTTGCAGTATACTTCAGAAAGAAAAACAAGAACGGAGAATTGGTAGGCGGTCCTATGTATTATATCAGTAACGGACTGCCGAAAAAGTGGATATTTTTAGCATATGCCTTTGCCACCTTCGGTGTACTTACAGTGTTCGGAACCGGAAATGCCACACAGGTAAATACCATAACCGCAGCTATCAATGTGGCACTTGAAGGCTACGGAATAGTAAAGTCGGGCGGAAGTCAGACAATAAACTTAATTATCGGAATAATTGTAACAATACTGGTGGGACTCGTATTACTTGGAGGTATCAAAAGAATTGGAACGGTTACAGAAAAGCTGGTTCCTTTTATGGCACTTTTATATGTGGTGCTTGCACTCGGAGTGGTATTTTTAAATATAAACAGAGTACCTGAGGTATTTGGAAGCATAATATACGGAGCGTTCAATCCCAGAGCTGTGACAGGAGGAGTAATAGGAAGCTTCTTTTTAAGTATGAAAAAGGGAGTATCAAGAGGTATATTCTCAAACGAGGCCGGACTTGGTACCGGTCCTATAGCACACGCTTCGGCAGATACGGGTAAGCCTGTAAAGCAGGGATTTTTCGGAGTATTTGAAGTATTTGCCGATACCATAGTTATATGTACACTTACAGCGCTTGTAATACTTTGTTCAGGTGTGAATATTCCTTTCGGTTCTCCGGCAGGTGCCGAACTTACTATAAGCGGTTTTATAAAGGCCTACGGACATGGCGTATCGGTATTTACGGCTGTGGCCATGTGCTCGTTTGCCTTCTCGACCATCATAGGATGGGGACTTTACGGCGCCAGATGTATAGAGTTTTTATTCAGTGAAAAGGTAATAAAGCCTTTTATGGTGGTATATTCACTGATGGCGATAGTGGGAGCGACTATGGACCTCGGATTGCTTTGGGATATATCCGATACTTTCAACGGACTTATGGCAATCCCGAACCTTATAGCGCTGTTCTTACTTGCAAATGTGGCAATAAAGTTAAAGAATGAGTACTTTGAGGGCGAAGGTAAAGAAAAGTAAAAAGTGCTTGACAATAAAATAAGATTGTGTAAAATATAATCATAAACTATTTAAGGAAAAATCGGAGGGGAAAAGTTATGGCAGTAAAGACAATAACAAGTGCAAATTTTGAAGCTGAAGTTTTGAATGCAAAGGAACCTGTATTGGTAGATGTTTGGGCATCTTGGTGCGGACCTTGTAAGATGCTTTCACCTATAGTTGACGAGGTGGCTGAGGAAGCGGTAGGTTTCTCTGTAGGAAAGGTAAATGCGGATGAGAACCAGGAGCTTGTAAACAGATTCCACATCATGTCAATACCTACACTTCTTGTATTTAAGAACGGTGAGTTGGTAAATAAGTCTGTAGGTCTTATATCAAAGGATGAAGTAAAGGCTTTATTGGGATAATTAAAGATTGTCGGGTTGATGATTAAGAGATTCGATATATAGAAAGAAGTGATATTATGTATGATATAGTAGTGGTCGGTGCCGGTACGGCAGGACTCTCCGCCGCAATATACGGAGTGAGAGCCGGCAAGTCGGTACTTGTACTTGAAGGTGCTTCTTACGGAGGACAGATAATCAATACTCCCGAGATAGAAAATTATCCTGCTATCAAGAAGACTTCCGGATTTGAGTTTGCTACAGATCTTTTCAATCAGGCAAAGGATTTGGGCGCTGAAGTGAAATACGAAAAGGTAACAGGAATAAGCCTTGAAGGAAATATAAAAAAGGTAAAAACAGATAAGGAAGAGTATGATGCCAAGGCGGTAATACTTGCGACAGGAGCAAAGAACAGACCGCTGGGACTTCCTAATGAGAAAAAGCTTGTAGGTTCAGGTGTTTCTTACTGTGCCACCTGTGACGGAATGTTCTACAGAGGCAAGGTGGTCGCTGTAAACGGAGGCGGTAATACCGCTATAGAAGACGCAACATTCCTTGCAAATGTGGCAAGTAAAGTATATGTAATACACCGCAGAGACGAGTTTCGAGCCGAGGAAGCTGTAGTAGCGGCGTTAAAGAAAAAGGATAATGTAGAGTTTGTTCTCAATTCAAACATTGTAGAGATCAAGGAAGAGTCTTTTGCAGTAAGCGGCGTGGTGGTTGAAGATAAGAATACACATGAAAGAAGAGAGATTGCTATAGACGGTCTGTTTGTGGCAATAGGTCAGGTACCTGACAATACCGCTTTTGCACAGGTTGCAGAACTTGATAAGGCAGGCTATATAGTAGCCGGAGAAGATTGTAAGACAATGACCGAAGGTATATTTGCGGCGGGAGACGGCAGAACCAAGGAAGTGCGTCAGCTTGTAACGGCGGCAGGAGACGGTGCTGTAGCGGGAATTGCGGCGGCAAAGTACTGTGAGGCATTTTAATTATAAATAAAGAGGAAAGAGGAAATAAAATGAGCATATATGATTTTAAAGTAAAGAACAATGAAGGTAAGGAAGTAAGCCTTAGCGATTACAAGAATAAGGTTGTTTTGATAATAAATTCAGCAACTGAGTGCGGATTTACACCACAGTATGAGCAGTTACAGAAGTTATATGAGGATTATAAGGACAAGGATTTTGTTATACTTGATTTCCCATGTAACCAGTTCGGACATCAGGCACCGGGAAGTGATGAAGAGATTGCAAAGTTCTGCAGCTCAAGATTCGGTGTAACTTTCCCGCTTTTCTCAAAGATTGAGGTAAACGGCGAAGGTGCAAGCGAGGTATTTAAGTACCTTAAGAGCGAAAAGGGATTTGCAGGTTGGGGAGCGGACAACGATATGTCAAAGCTTCTTACAAAGATGCTTAGCGAGGCGGATCCTGATTATGCAAGCAAGCCTGATATCAAGTGGAACTTTACAAAATTCCTTATCGATAAGAACGGAAATGTTGTAAGAAGATTTGAGCCTACTGAAGGTGTTGCAGTAGTTGAAGAGGCTGTTAAAGAGTTAGTTTAATTTTAATGAAGAGGACATAAGGAGCGTTTATGAAAATAAAGGCTCCTTAAAGTCTTTTAAAAGGAAAGAGGGAATGTAAAAAATGGCAGGTAAGTATGATTCATTAAAACTTGAAAATCAACTTTGTTTTCCGCTATATGCTTGCTCAAAGGAAATTGTAAGGAGATATAAAACATACTTAGACAGATTGGATTTGACATATACACAGTACATTGTAATGATGGTTATGTGGGAAGAAAAGGAACTCAATGTTAAAGAACTCGGTGACAAGCTTTTCCTTGATTCAGGTACTTTGACTCCGGTATTAAAAAAGCTTGAAGCCAAGGGCTATGTAACCAGAGAGCGTTCAAAGATAGACGAGAGAACTCTTATAGTAACTTTGACAGGGAGCGGAAAAGAGCTTAGAGAAAAGGCTGTTGATATTCCGGTAGGAATGAGAGGCTGCCTGAAATTAAGTGATGAAGAGATGGTACAGCTTCGTACAATGCTTAATAAGATTCTAAGTGACATGGGAGATGTGGAATAAAATCCGGTAAAGGCTGGCGGAGCGATTACAATGAATTTGGAAAAAGAATTTTGTGATATATATGATGTAAATAAGAGTCCGACAGGAAGAACTGTAGACAGAGCCGCCATAGCTCTTAATGACGACGAGTACTTTCTGATAGTGTCTGCGGTTTTGGTCAGTGTAGATAAAAAGATACTTATAACGAAGCGTGATATGCAAAAACAGTGGTCTCCCGGAATGTGGGAGATACCGGGAGGCGGAGTAAAAGCAGGCGAGTCTTCATTGGAGGCGATATACAGAGAAATTTTGGAAGAGACCAATATAGACCTTTTTGGCAGAGACTATAAAATCCTTCAGACTCAAAAGAGAAGAACAGTTGAGGGCAACAAATATTTTGCGGATATATATTGCTTTGAGATTACACAAGATGATATAAAAAATATAAAGGGTCAAGAAGGAGAGGTGTCCGACTACAGACTTGCAAGTATAGAGGATATAAAGGAAACGGCAAAAGATAATAAATTTCTTCGCTATGAAGACTTAAAAGATTTTTTGTGCAAATGCATAAGTTAAAGAAATATGAAGAGCCATGAGGGAAACCTTGTGGCTTTTGTTGTGGGAGGGTATAAGTTTACAATTAAATTTTTTGTAAAAGTATTGACTTTAAAACAGTTCAGTGATAATATTATACGCGCTTAATACGTGTTAAACACGTATTATATTAAAAGTGGGGTAATACATGTTACATAATATGTAGAGTAAGGAGGAGTATATGTCATTTTATAAGGATGTTGAAGAAATGTATAATGCACGTGCAAAGCGTTTTAAGGAAGATGCTGACAGACATTGGGCAATGGCAAAAAGTGGTGAGGGAGATTATCACTATGCTAAAGCAAAGGAGTTTTATAAGGAAGCAAAAAAGAATAGGATAAAGGCTGAAGAATCAAAGGGTAAGAGCTTCAGAAAGAAAAAGTAATAAAAAACAAGACTACCTTCTAAGAGATAGCCCTGTCACTTTTTCGAGATTGCGAACTACACCAATACTTATATCTCTACCACCATGGTTTGGAACCGTAATAGTTTTAGATATTGTAGGATGCTTGTACTGATAGTGTGAACCACATACACGTACAAGATACCAACCGTTAGCAAGAAGTTTCCTCTCGATTTGTCTAAAATTAACCATATAATCTCCTTTATGAAAACAAATTAGCAGTTACATTACTTACTCACTGTTTACCAAGGTATATAGTTAATTTAATGATATTTTAATAGAAAAATCAGAAAAAGTCAAGCATAAAAAAGGTTGACACGTATTATAAAACGTATTATAATACGCATAAAAACACAGAAAGGAATTGAGTCATATATGAAAGAGTCTTATGTATATCCGGCAGTAGTAGGAAGAGAGGGGAAAGATTTTGTGATTTCTTTTCCGGACTTTCCGGATCAGGTTACATATGCAGATACATATGAAGAAATTATAAAATCCGGACAGGAGATATTGGCACTTTGCATAAGTGATAATGAAGCTACAGGAACTGAATGTCCGATGCCAAGCGCACCTGAAAGTATAAATATAAAAGATGGAGAGAGATTGGTATATATACATGTATGGATGCCATATTTTAGGAATATTGAAAAGGTGGTCTATGTAAAGAAAACATTAACAATACCAAAATGGTTAGATGAGATGGCAAAACAGCAAAATATTAACTTCTCTGCCACCTTGGTGAAAGGTCTAAAAAACAGACTTGGAATCAGAGACAGATAACAGATATAAGTTTATGATATATTGTATCAGTTTATGTAAATATTGAGTTATAAAAAGGAGGAAATATGGATAAAAATATTTTGGCTTTAGTGAAAAAAGTAGCTGAAGTAGTTGTTGCAGTGATAGATATTTGTAGTGAAGAATAGGAGGAACAATGGATAATAAGGATTTTTGGAAGGCTTTAGAAAAAGTAGGGAGAATTGTAGCAGCAGTATCTGAAATATTAGGTGAAAAATAGATTGGTAAGATTATATTAGTATACATTTGAGGTTTTATTGAGACTGTTTATATATTGTTTTGCACTGAAAGGTGGTTCATATGGGAATAATAGAAATATTGGATCCGACAAGATGTTTTGACTGGTCAGGAAATGTAAGAATATGTAGAAGTTAATGGAAATATATCAGGTAGACAGTAAAAAATAATAACAGTAAATAGGTATAACCTATATAGGAGGATAAGATGTACGTAGTATCAGCTCTAAAAACAGTAGGAAAAGTATATAAAGTATATAAGACAGTAAAAACAGTATATAAAATAGTGAGAATTTTCGTTTAGCTATAATTATCGTATCCCTCGGTGTCAGTTGTTGCCGGGGGAGTAATTATATAAAGGGTGGTGCGCTATTATATCACAAAATATATATGTATGTACTATCTAAATTTATAATATAAAAGGATTACTTTTTTCATGAAAATAAGGTAAAATGTGATTAACAGCTAAGTTTTTGAAAATAAAGTATATGGTATACTTTGAAGCTTAGGCATAACTGATTTTCATAAGAAAGGAGACCATATGAAAAAAAGTTTATTTCTTGGAGCAGTGTTGGCTGTAGGTACATTGGCAATGACAATACCTACATTTGCGGCAAACGGCAGTTGGAAAGAGGACAATACGGGTTATAAGTATCAGTTTTCCGACGGTACTTTTGCATATTCGTCATGGTTAAGTCTTGATGATAAGTGGTATCACATTGACAGTTCGGGATATATGCAAAAAGGCTGGCTAAAAGACGGTGATGATTGGTACTATCTGGATACTGATAACGGTCAGATGCAGGAAGGTTGGTCAAAGATCAATAATAAATGGTACTATTTTGACCCTATGTTGGGTGGCAGAATGGCTGTAAACAGATATGTTGATGTAATGAACAACGAGAATAAAGACTATTATGTGGACTCAAGCGGTGTATATAATTCTGAAGGAAATTCAGGTGCCAAAGTGGATGCCAAAAAGATATCTACAGAGGCTTTTGAGAAAAAGGCTGTTGAGCTTATAAACAATGAGAGAGCAAAGTATGGTATTCAGTCCTTATCTGATGACAGTATGTTTGCAGACAGTGTGCATGTAAGAGCTAAGGAGCTTTCGCAGAAGTATTCACATACAAGACCTGACGGAGACAGCTATCTGTATGCACTGCCGTCGGGACTTGCATATTATGGTGAAGTTATAGCGGTGGGTCAGACTACACCTGAAGAGGTTGTAAAATACTGGATGGATGCAGAGGTGAACAGAGCCCAAATACTTGGCAAAGATTATTCTTCATTCGGTGTCGGATGCTACATAAAAGACGGTATCATATACTGGGTAGCGGACTTCGGTATCAGAATGTAAACAGTGGTATCATTACCTATACCCTATGTTAGGGTGTAGGTTTTTACTTTTTATATACTTTACTTTTTTTATCAAAATTTTAAAAATAAATTACTATAAACCTATAGACAAAAAGGGTTTATAGTGCTATTATGTATTGCGTAAAACAAAAACGGATACAGACAGTATCTTGGAGAATGATTATGGATTTTGGATTTATAAAGCAGGTATTTCCTTTGTATGTACATGCAGCCATACTGACACTTAAGATCGGTATACTTGGAATAATACTTGCAATAGCGGTGGGGCTTTTATGCACACTTATTTTACATAAGAAAATACCGGTGCTTAGGCAATTGGTAAGCATATATATAGAACTTAGCAGAAATACCCCCCTACTTATACAGCTGTTTTTTATATACTACGGTTTACCGAAGCTGGGTATAAGGATAGATGCATTTATCTGCGGAGTAATCGGACTGGCTTTCCTGGGAGGAAGCTATATGTGCGAAGCTTTCAGAAGCGGAATAGAAACTATAGATAAGATACAGGAGGAGAGTGCACTTAGTCTCGGACTCAGTCACAATCAGGCGCTTTTCTATATACTTCTTCCACAGGCAATTTCAATAAGTACACCTGCATTTGTAGCAAACATCATATTCTTACTGAAAGAGACATCAGTATTTTCGGCTATAAGCTTGATGGACTTGATGTTCACGGCAAAGGATTTGATTGGAATTTATTACAAGACGGTAGAGAGCCTGGCACTTTTGGTATTTTTCTATCTGATTATATTACTGCCGGTTTCCATACTTGGATCCTATGTAGAAAGGAAGGTGCGTTATGCCGGATTTGGGTCTTAATGTCATATTCAAAGGCAAAAACGCCGTAAGACTTTTAGGAGGAATGGGAGTAGCCTTAAGGATAAGCTTGATAGCGGTGATTATCAGCATACCTCTCGGTATACTGGTAGGAATACTTATGACATTTAAAAATCCTATACTTAAGGCGGTGCTTAGAGTATATCTTGAATTTATAAGAATAATGCCGCAGCTTGTACTTTTGTTTATAGTATTTTTCGGAAGTACAAGAGTAATCGGAGTGGACATATCAGGAGACCTTGCAGCTGTTATAGTATTCAGTCTTTGGGGAATTGCGGAGATGGGAGACCTCGTCAGAGGAGCAATTATCAGTATTCCGAAGCACCAGTACGAAAGCGGTGAGGCATTGGGACTTAGTAAGAGACAGATATTTGTATACATTATAATACCTCAGACAATAAAGAGACTTGTTCCGCTTTCAATAAACTTGATTACCAGAATGATAAAGACCACATCACTTGTACTTATGATTGGTGTGGTAGAGGTTATAAAGGTGGCACAGCAGATAATAGAGGCGAACAGAACGGCAAGTCCGAATGCGGCTTTCGGAGTATATCTGGCGGTATTTTTGATGTACTTCATAGCATGTACGCCTATAAGTATGCTTGCAAGATATTTGGAAAAGCGAAGATAAAGTGACGGAAGGAGAGATTATGCCGGCATTATTGGAAATAAAAAATGTTGTAAAAAACTATGACGGTAATACACCTGTACTTGAAGGTGTGAGCCTTGAACTGAATAGGGGCGAAGTAATAGTTTTGATTGGACCGAGCGGTTGCGGCAAGTCCACATTGCTTAGATGTATCAACGGTCTTGAGGCTATACAGGGCGGAGAGATTTGTCTTGAAGGCAAGGCTATAGACTACAATAAAAAGGATTTGACAGGACTTAGACAAAAGATAGGTATGGTTTTCCAAAGCTATGAGCTTTTTCCACATATGACAATACTTGACAATATCATTTTGGCGCCTACAAAGGTTGCCGGAGTGAATAAGGAGAGTGCAAAGAAAGAAGCGATGGAGCTTTTAAATAAGGTAGGACTTGCACATAAGGCAAAGGCTTATCCGAGAGAACTTTCAGGCGGTCAAAAGCAAAGAGTGGCAATAGTAAGAGCGCTTGCAATGCACCCTGAGATTTTGTTGTTTGACGAAGTTACGGCTGCCCTTGACCCTGAGATGGTCAGAGAAGTACTTGATGTAATGCTTGACCTTGCAAAGCAGGGTTCCACTATGATTATCGTTACTCACGAGATGCAATTTGCCGAGGCGGTTGCGGACAGAGTATATTTCCTCGATAAAGGAAATATAGTGGAGACCGGAAGGCCGAAGAGCTTTTTTAGTGCTCCTAAGACTGAGAGAGCGAGACAGTTTTTGAATATATTTGAATTTGAGTCTATAAAGGACGAAAAGGAAGAGTACAACATATAATAAAAATTCGGGTATTACCCATAATAATATACATAAGAAAGATTTATCGGAGGATTAAATATGAAGAAAATTAAGTTGATAGGTTTATTAGGTGTTTTGGCTGCAGGTGCATTGGCACTCAGCGCATGCGGTTCATCTGCAAAGACAGCAGATGCAAGCGGAAAGGGTGGTAAAAACAATTTCAGAACACTTGATGAGATAAAGAAGTCGGGTACTATAAACATAGGTGTGTTCTCAGACAAGAATCCGTTCGGATATGTAGATGAGAACGGTGAGTATCAGGGATATGATATTTACTTCGGAAACAGACTCGCTAAGGACCTCGGTGTCAAGATAAACTATGTCAGTACAGAGGCTGCAAACAGAGTTGAATACCTTGAGACAGGAAAAGTTGACCTTATACTTGCAAACTTTACCGTTACACCTGAGAGAGCGGAGGCTGTAGATTTTGCACTTCCATATATGAATGTAGGTCTTGGAGTTATCTCACCTGAGAACAATAAGATAGACAGCCTTGACAACTGGAATCCTAATGACGAGATGATTATTATATCAGGAACAACGGCGGAGCCTTACATGATCAAGAATTACCCTAATATCAAGCTTCAAAAGTATGATACATATGCAAATGCCAAGAATGCACTTTTAAACGGAAGCGGTAAGGCATGGGTAAACGACAATACCGAGGTACTTGCATTTGCAAAGAGCAATCCGGGATATGTTGTAGGTATTGATGACCTCGGAGTAAAGGACACCATTGCACCTGCAGTAACAAAGGGCAATACAACATTGCTTGACTGGGTAAACACTGAGATTGAGAATCTCGGAAAAGAGAACTTCTTCCATGAAGACTACGAAGCAACACTTACAGATACATATGGTGCACAGTATGCGGATACTCTTGTAATAGAGGGCGGAAAGACAAACTAAATAAAATTTCGGCGGTGGCATATGACAGTTAATGAAGTAATGGAGAAGATGATTGTAGCAAGTAATGGCAGTTTTCATGATATAAACCACTTTTTGAAGGTCTGGGCTTACGCAAGGAATATAGGAATGGGTGAGAAGCTGGATGATGAGACTCAAAGGACATTGGAGATGGCCGCTATAGTCCATGATATCTCATGTCCGTCACTTAGAGCAAAGTATGGAAATGCAGACGGCAAAAGGCAGGAAGAAGTGTCATCTCCTATGATAAAGGAGTTTTTTGCAGACACGGATGTAGAAAAAAGTGTAGCGGACAGAATAGATTATATGATAGCGCATCACCATACCTATACCGATGTGGACGGTATTGATTTGCAGATACTGCTTGAAGCGGATTTTTTGGTGAATGCACAGGAGATGGGTATAAAAAAGGACGCAATAGAAGAGATGATGAAGAATGTATTTAAGACTGATACAGGTATCAGATATTTAAAAGAATTATTCTTAATATAAAAAGAACCCCGAGGGGTTCTTTTTTATGCTTAGTTTTGTGCCGGAGGGAGCAGCACTACAAGCATCTGTGCAGTCTCCGTTCCGATATTGGTCACGCACTTTTTGCTTCCCGGTGCGATATGTACACTGTCGCCTTCTTCAAGTATGGTTTCGCTGCCGTCATCACCTTTAAAGAGCATCTTGCCCTTGATAATGTAGTAGATGGACTCGAGAGGATTTGCACCGTACTCTGTACCGCCGCCTGCAGGAAGGAAATGTGAAAGTCCGCATACAAGCTTTCCGCCGTCTATATCGGCAGGGTCATGAAGTCTTGTAAGCTTGCACTCCTTATGTCCCGGAGCCTCATATGCATAGTAACCATCCTTTTTTGTAATCTTAAAACCGGTCATTTTTTATCTCCTAATAAATTTATTTTAGTCTGAAACGAACTGAGACTAATTTGTTGTCTTTAATATAACACTGTGAAAAAATATTAGGAAATACATTTTATTACTTATTGTTATGCATTTTTTATATAACAATCCGATTACATCTTAGGATAAGCGGTCACAATCAATCTGCTGTTTACATATTCTCCCAAGAACACATCATTTATACTGTCTATGTCGCGCTCTTTCAGCTTTGATTTAACCCAATCTTTGTCATGCCCTATAATCTCAAGTACATCTTCATTGAGTATGCCGTTTGATATAAGCGGAAACTTCGGAGCGGCGGATTTCATATCTATGATGGTAAGTTTACCGTTGGTCTCCATAATTGCCGACTTTACATCCTCGGTTGAGTCAAGCCCCTCCGTTCTGATAGTCAACATAAGCTGTTCTGCAGATATGCCGACCTTAGCGCAGTTGGCGACATTTACCTTGCCGTTTTTTACCAATGTGGTGGGAGTGCCTACAACAAGTGACTTTACAAAGTCGATATTTACCATAAGTTTAACTATGATAACAACCAGTGACCATACAAGTATGAATATCAAAAAAGTCAAGATGGATATGGAAGTATTATATATAACACCTCCTATGATACCGCCGAGTACATAGTTTTGGATCTGATTCAAAGGTGTATTTACAGAAAACTCGTATTTTCCGAGAATATGTATCTGTAAAATCATTATCAAAATACCTAAAATAAATTTTATTCCGACCAATAAATATATATTCATACTATTTCTCTCCGTCTACATATACATTGTGGTTGATTATATGTGTACGCTCCAATGTGTATGAGTTGTTGTCGGCATTCAAATGAACCGTATAGTCCTCGTCGTTGTATCTTACTATTATTCCGTCCTTTAATGTAGTGGAGTTCACCATAACATTGTAAGGAGAAACATTGTAGTCCGTGGCTACACTTTCAATAAATTTTAAGAGTACATGAGACTGTGAAAAATCACGGTTGTTCTGTGTGTAATGCTCCACCTGAATACCTAAAAGTATAAAGGTCAAAACTACAATACCTATTGAGATATCTCTAAGCCTTGTTTTCATTCTGTCTTTCATAAACTTAAAGCTTGTCAGTATAACTATAGCCAAAAGTACGATAATAATTGCGGAACGTACAATCAGACCTGTTGACTGGGTTTTGGTTATGTAGTCCAGTGTGTAAAAATTCATAATAATATTTCCTTTCTGCATATAAAACTTTAAGGATGTAGCCCCAAAACAAAGTTACTTGATTTTCGGATAGGCTGTGATATATAGCTCACCGTTTACATATTCACCGAGGAAGACATCCTGTATGCTCTCTACACCCTGTTCCTTTATATAGGCAAGGAGCCACTCTTCAGTATGCCCTATAAGTTCCAAGATATCCTTATTCAGCTTACCGTTTGAAATAATAGGGAACTTAGGTGTGGCGGACTGCATATCTATGATTGTCAGCTTACCGTTGGTCTCCATAATAGCCGATTTTACTTCCTTTGTAGAGGTAAGTCCCTCCATCCTTATATGAAGCATAAGCTGCTCGGCGGAGAGTCCGACTTTTGCACAGTTTGCAACATTCACGACTCCGTTTCTAATAAGTACAACAGGATTTCCTACGACCAATGATTTTATAAATTTCAGGTTGACCATCAGTTTTACGATGATGACTACAAGCGACCAAACAAGTATAAATATCAGAAAGGTCAAAATAGATATGGAAGTATTATAAATAACACCACCGATAATACCGCCGAGAACATAATTTTGTATCTGGTTCAAAGGGGTATTTATAGAGAATTCATATTTACCAAGTATATGTATTTGTAATATCATTACAAGAATGCCCAGGAAAAACTTGATTCCGACCAACAAATATATATTCATAAATCACCTCAATCAGTTTATAATTTCTACATACTGTCTGTCATTTGATAAGTATTTTTGAAAAGTGAAACTTAGTATCTTATAACACTTTGTAAATCATATTGCAAGTATAAATTCTGTATATATGAAGCTGATATCAATCAGAATAGATTTGTTTAAGATAGAGCTTTTATATTGTATTTATAGGTATTTTGTGTACAAGGTATAATAGTTTCAAATAAGGTAAAACCAATATTGAAAGATACTTTGTTAATGTTTTTATAGTCAAAAATTATAAGAAAATTGCTTTTCTTTCTTGTCTTGAAAATATTTAATAAATTTTTGTTGTAATGATATATAAAGTTCTACCACAGTATATTGTAAAATGCTCATTGACCAACCACTATATATTGTGTATACTAGGAAAACGTAAGGCAAGAAAGAAAAGCCTGATATTTAAATCAACTGCGAGACTGTCGCAGATAACATATAATAATATATACTATTTTTAGGAAGGATTCAGATATGAGAATCATAAAAAGAAGCGGTGCTGAAGTAGATTTTGATATTTCAAAAATTATAGCGGCTATTTACAAAGCAAATGCTGTAGTGGGCGAAGATGACAAGTTGAAGAAATCACAGGTAGACCGTATTGCCAATACTGTAGAGAACCAGTGCATGAGCATGAACCGTGCTATGAGTGTGGAAGAGATACAGGATATGGTAGAGGACGGCATCATGAGAGAGAATGCTTATGAGGTGGCCAGAAGGTATATTACATATAGATATGTTCAGAGTATTAAGAGAAAGAACAATACAACAGACGATAAGATTTTATCACTTATTGAATGTGACAATGAAGAAGTAAAGCAGGAGAATTCCAACAAAAATCCTACAGTTGCATCGGTGCAAAGAGACTATATGGCAGGAGAGGTTTCAAAGGACCTTACAGAGAGATTACTGCTTGACAGTGAAGTGGTCGAAGCTCATAAAGCGGGAATACTTCACTTCCATGATGCAGATTATTTTGCACAGCATATGCACAACTGTGACCTTGTAAACCTTGAGGATATGCTTCAAAACGGTACCGTTATATCAGGTACATTTATTGAGAAACCGCACAGCTTCTCAACAGCCTGCAATATAGCTACACAGATTATCGCACAGGTGGCATCAAGCCAGTACGGCGGACAGAGTATTTCACTTACTCACCTTGCACCTTTTGTAGATGTGAGCAGAAAGAAAATCCGTGACGAGATTGAAGCCGAGATGTACGGACTTAATGTTTCAAATGAGAGAAAAGAAGAGATTGTAGAGAACCGACTTCGCAAGGAAATCACAAAGGGTGTGCAGACTATACAGTATCAGGTGGTTACACTTATGACTACCAACGGTCAGGCTCCTTTCATTACAGTATTTATGTACTTGAATGAGGCGAAGAACGAGCAGGAAAAAGAAGACCTTGCGCTTATTATCGAGGAGATGATAAGACAGAGATATCAGGGTGTAAAGAATGAGAGCGGTGTGTGGGTAACACCTGCCTTCCCTAAGCTTATATATGTACTTGAGGAGGACAATGTTCGCCCGGGAAGCAGATATTATCACCTTACAAAGCTTGCCGCAAAATGTACCGCAAAGAGACTTGTACCTGACTATGTTTCAGAGAAGAAGATGTTTGAGTACAAGATAGATAAAAACGGCAACGGAAATTGCTATACACCTATGGGATGCAGAAGTTTCTTAACACCTTATGTGGATGAGAACGGCAAGCCGAAATACTACGGAAGATTCAATCAGGGTGTTGTTACAATCAACCTTGTAGATGTGGCACTTTCATCAGGCGGAGATACTACAAAGTTCTGGGATATCTTTGATGAGAGACTTGAGCTTTGCCACAGAGCGCTCAGAGCAAGACATGAGAGATTAAAGGGTACACCTTCAGATGTTGCACCGATACTTTGGCAGTACGGAGCACTTGGAAGATTAAAAAAGGGTGAGCCTATCGACAAGCTCTTATATGGAGGTTACTCTACAATAAGTCTCGGATATGCAGGACTTTATGAGTGTGTAAAGTATATGACAGGAAAGAGCCATACAGATGATGCTGCAAAGCCTTTTGCACTCAGCGTTATGCAAAGGATGAACGACAAGTGTAACGAGTGGAAGAAGTTAGAGAACATCGACTATTCTCCATACGGTACACCGCTTGAGTCTACAACTTATAAGTTTGCCAAGGCACTTCAAAAGAGATTCGGTATCATAGAGGGTATCACAGATAAGAACTATATTACAAACAGCTACCATGTTCATGTGGCTGAGGATATTGATGCGTTTACAAAGCTTAAGTTTGAGAGCGAATTCCAGAAGCTTTCACCGGGCGGCGCTATCAGCTATGTGGAGGTACCGAATATGCAGGACAACCTTGAAGCTGTAATGAGTCTGCTCGGATTTATCTATGACAATATCATGTACGCGGAGCTTAACACAAAGTCGGATTACTGTCAGGAATGCGGATATGACGGCGAGATTAAGATTGTTAAAGATGCGGGCAAGCTTGTATGGAAATGCCCGAAATGTGGAAACATAGATCAGAGTAAGCTCAATGTAGCAAGAAGAACCTGCGGATATATAGGAACACAGTTCTGGAACCAGGGTAGAACACAGGAGATTGCAGACAGAGTACTGCATCTGTAATAAAATAATAAAAAAAGCTGTTGCACTTAGGTGTGACAGCTTTTATTTTGTAGGGGCCGAATTTTGTTATTTTTTCGGTCCCTTATAAATGCAATTTATTCGGATTTTACCTTGCAGAAGTTTTTCTTGCCTCTCTTAACAAGAAGTCCCTCACTTGCAAAATCCTCTTTTGTAAATGTCTTCTTTACGTCTTTTATCACTTCGCCTTCTACAGATACGCCGCCCTGTTCGATATTTCTTCTGGCTTCGGATCTGGTCTTTGAAAGTCCGCTGACTACAAGTACACCTGAAAGATCTATAGTACCGTCTCTGTAATCCTCATCCTGCAAAACATAAGTAGGAACATTGCTCATATCTCCGCCGCCTACAAAAAGTGACTTGCTTGCGGCATTTGCTTTTTCGGCCTCTTCCTTGCCGTGTACAAGCTCTGTAAGATGCATTGCAAGAATTTCCTTAGCCTCATTAAGCTTCGCACCTTCCCAGCTTGACATTTCTTCTATCTGCTCAAGCGGAAGGAATGTAAGCATTCTAAGGCAGGTAAGTACATCTGCATCCGGAAGATTTCTCCAGTACTGGTAGAAGTCAAACGGAGAAGTCTTGTTAGGATCAAGCCAAACGGCACCGCCTACTGTCTTGCCCATCTTCTTACCTTCAGAGTTCAGTAAAAGTGTGATAGTCATGGCATGAGCATCTTTTCCAAGCTTTCTTCTGATAAGCTCGGTACCGCCAAGCATATTTGACCACTGATCGTCACCGCCGAACTGCATATTGCAACCGTAGTCAAGGAAAAGTCTGTAGAAGTCATAGCTTTGAAGTATCATATAGTTAAACTCAAGGAATGAAAGACCGTTTGCCATACGATTTTCATAACACTTTGCTCTAAGCATGTTGTTGACCGAAAAATGAGGTCCGATATCACGGATAAAGTCCATGTAGTTGAGATCTCTGAGCCAATCGGCATTGTTTACCATTCTGGCTTTGTTCTCGCCGAATTCTATAAATCTGCTCATCTGCTGTTTAAAACATTCACAGTTGTGGTCTATATCTTCTATTGTAAGTACCTTTCTAAGGTCGCTTCTGCCTGAAGGGTCACCGATCATACCTGTACCGCCGCCAACCAAAGCTATAGGCTTGTTACCTGCCATCTGAAGTCTCTTCATAAGGCAAAGAGCCATAAAGTGACCTACATGAAGGCTGTCTGCTGTAGGGTCAAATCCTATATAGAAAGTAGCCTCACCGTTATTTATCATTTTGCTTATTTCTTCTTCATTTGTGACCTGAGCGATAAGTCCTCTGGCCTTAAGTTCTTCATAACAATTCATATTATTATCCTCGATATATTTTAATCTAATAAATTGCATAAAAGTATAACAAAGTAATGAGAAAGGGTCAAGCTTATACTTTGCAAGTTTAAAGTTCAACACTTTAAAGCAATAAAGACTTGATAATTTCTTCTTATTACTATATACTGTTTAAATGTTGCAGCCATGTCGGTAAATGCCGACGGCTTAAACTTACAGCTATTCTACCATGCTTGGCAGAGTGTACCGGGCATCGGTATAAAAATACTTATTTAATAGAAAGAGGAAGTTATGGGAATAAAATATATCAGCAATCTTCCAAGTCCGGAGGAAATAATAGCAAAATATCCTTTAAGAGAGGATTTAAAGGGAAAAAAGAAGGAGTTTGACAAGGCTATTGCAGATGTTTTCACAGGAAAGAGTGACAAGTTTCTGGCGGTTATAGGACCTTGCTCTGCAGATAATGAAGATTCCGTGCTTGACTATGTTACAAGACTTGCAAAGGTAGCGGATGAGATAAAGGATAAGATAATAGTTATACCGAGAGTGTATACAAATAAGCCGAGAACAAACGGTGACGGATATAAGGGACTTTTGCATCAGCCGGATCCTGAGAAAAAGCCTAATGTACACGAGGGACTTGTGGCTATAAGAAAGATGCACCTTAGAGTAGTGGAGGAGACAGGAATGTTTACAGCGGATGAGATGCTTTATCCTGACAACCTCGGATACCTTGACGATGTACTCAGCTACATTGCAGTAGGTGCAAGATCTGTGGAAAATCAGCAGCACAGACTTACATCTTCAGGTGCGGAGGTTCCTGTAGGTATGAAGAATCCTACAAGCGGTGATATGTCCGTAATGCTCAATGCAATATATGCGGCACAGCAGTCACATGAGTTTATCTACAGAAACTATGAGATAAAGACTGACGGCAATCCGCTTGCTCATGCGATACTTAGAGGTGCAGTAAACAAGCACGGACAGTGCCTGCCGAACTATCACTATGAGGATTTGAAACTCTTATATGATTTGTACTTGGAGAGAGATATTGTAAATCCGGCGGTTATAGTGGATGCAAATCACTCAAACTCAAATAAGAAGTACAAAGAGCAGGTACGTATTGTAAAAGAAGTGTTACACTCAATGAGATATTCTGATGAGATCGGAAACTTTGTAAAGGGTGTAATGATTGAGAGCTATATCGAAGAAGGAAATCAAAAGATAGAAGAGCATATATACGGAAAGTCTATTACGGACCCTTGCCTTAGCTTTGAGGACTCAAAGAAGCTTCTTTTGGAGATGGCAGAGATTTTATAATGAAATACGCAAATATAAAATACGATGATATAGCCAACGGTCCCGGAGTGAGAACATCACTCTTTGTATCAGGCTGTACACATGCCTGTAAAGGCTGCTTTAACGAGGTGGCATGGGATTTTAAATACGGTGAAGAATTCAGTGATGAAACGATAGAGAAGATAATGGCTTCAATAGAGCCTGATTATATATCGGGAATGACCATACTGGGCGGCGAACCTATGGAAAAGGTCAATCAAAGAGGTATTTTGCCGTTGATAAGAGAGTTTAAAAAAAGATTTCCGAATAAGAGCCTTTGGATATACTCAGGTTATACATTCGATGTAGATTTGATACCGGGAGGTAGAGCATATTGTGAGGCGACCCCTGAAATTTTAAACGCTACCGATGTGATAGTTGACGGAAAGTTTGTGGAAGAACTTCATGATATCACGCTCAGATTCAGAGGAAGTTCCAATCAAAGACTTATAGATGTGAAGCGGAGCATAAAAGATAACAAAGTGGTACTTTGGGTGGGAGACGCGGCGTTCGCCTCTCACAGTATGTAAGCATATGGAAAAAGACCTTATTGTTAAGGATAAAAACATCATATATATAGGGGGCAATCAAGCCTGGTTTTTGCCTCTCGGGTATAAGGATATATCCGAGTACGGCTGCGGTATAGTGGCCGTATGCAATTTTTTGCTTTGCTTTTTCAGAGCGGAATATAAAAGTGGATCTGAGATAAGCAAGGATACATTTATCTCATTTGTCCTGAGTATTTATAAGAAATATTTTTGTATATTGAATAATGTCTTTATAAAGGGTCTGACAGGCTTTGCACTTGCAAAAGGGATAAACAGATATTTTGCCGAAAACCGTATAAAGATGAAAGCAAGGTGGGGACACAGCCTTAATATACTTCACAAGGTAAAACTCAGTCTGCAAAACAACACACCTGTAATACTCGGTATAGGTCCAAGTCTGTTAAAAAAATCTGACGGAGTGGATGCAGTTGATATAGATACCGGCAATACCGTAAAGCTGTATTCACATTATGTGACTATATATGACTGCAAAGATGATGTAGGAGATGTATTTTTCTATATTTCATCGTGGGGAAGAAGGTATAAGGTTTCTTACAGAGAATTTTGCAGATACCAAAGAAGTACTCTTCTAGGATTTTTGCTTTCAAATATATTGGAGATATAGCCATATTTTAGGATACTGTAGAAGAATTTATTTTTCTGTAGTATCCTTTTCTTATATATATTTTAGAACAGTAGGATATAAAAAAGAAATTTTTTAATCAGTCTGTAAAATAGATATTTTTATTATTACATTTTAAAAAATTTAAATGTATACATCCCAAAAGACTTGTTTTAAAAGATAAAACATAGTACAATCTAATAGAATGCAATCAGTTTTTTAAAGCAGTTTTATTATAGACTGTATAAGTAAGTCAAAAAATTATTAAATACATTTTGGAGGAAATATGAGCAAAATAGTAGTAGTTGGAGCAAACCACGCCGGTACTTGTGCAATCAATACGATTACAGGTTTTAATGAAGGAGATGAAGTAGTAGTATTTGATCAGAACTCAAATATAAGCTTCTTGGGCTGCGGTATGGCACTTTGGATAGGAGGACAAATATCAAAGCCTGACGGACTTTTCTATTCAAACAAGGAAAAGCTTGAGTCACAGGGCGCAAAGGTAAATATGAACAGCAAGGTTGAAAATATCGACTTTGATAAAAAGGTTGTCATTGCGACATTGGAAGACGGTAAAGAGGTGGAAGAAAGCTATGACAAGTTGATACTTGCTACAGGTTCACTTCCTATAGTACCTCCAATACCGGGCAGGGATTTGGAGAATGTTCAGCTTGTGAAGCTTTTCCAAAATGCCGAAGAGGTAATAAAGAAGCTTGAAAATCCTGATATAAAGACAATCGCCGTAGTAGGTGCCGGTTATATCGGAGTGGAGCTTGCAGAGGCGTTTGAAAGACATCATAAGAAAGTGATTTTAGTGGATATAGCAAAGACTTCACTTTCAAGCTACTATGATACTGAGTTCAGTGCAATGATGGATAAGAACCTGAGTGACCACGGTATAGAGCTTGCTTTCGGTGAGACCGTAAAGGAAATCAAGGGTAACGGTAAAGTAGAGGCAATTGTCACAGATAAGAATGAATATCAGTGTGATATGGTAATACTTGCTATCGGATTCAGACCGAATACCGAACTTGGAAAGGGCCGCCTTGAAACAATGCCAAACGGTGCATATATAGTGGACGCTACTCAGCAGACAAGTATAAAGGATGTATACGCAATAGGTGACTGTGCAACCGTACAGTTCAATGCTACAGGAGAGAAGTCATATATCGCACTTGCAACCAATGCCGTACGTTCAGGCCTTATAGCGGCATACAATGCCTGCGGCAAAAAGCTTGAGACAATAGGTGTTCAGGGGTCAAACGCCATCTCAATTTATGACTTGAAGCTTGTATCCACAGGTCTTAGCGAGCAGAAGGCAAAGCAGCTTAATATGGATGTACTTTCAACTTCATATGAAGATTTGCAAAAGGCAACATTCATTGAAACAACCAATCCTAAGGTAAAGCTTAAGATAGTATATGATGCAAAGACAAGAGTGATAGTAGGTGCGCAGATGGCATCAACATATGATATGTCAATGGGTATACATATGTTCTCACTTGCAATACAGGAGAAGGTGACTATAGACAAGCTAAAGTTGCTTGATATTTTCTTCCTTCCGCATTTCAACCAGCCTTACAACTACATCACAATGGCTGCATTATCCGCAAAATAAAATATAGATAAATTAAAAACGGCTGTCGCAATGATTCTATTATTAAAGCGACAGCCGTTTGTTATGTATTATTTATTTTTTGCAAGCTTTTTAAACTCGTCAGCTACGAACTGAACCTTTGTACCGATAATAACCTGTACTGAAGTCTTTGAAGGTCTGATAACACCTGCAACACCGGCAGATTTTATCTTCTTTTCATCTACCTTTGTGTAGTCCTTGATTTCAAGTCGAAGTCTTGTGATACAGTTGTCAATAGATGTCAGATTATCAGGACCGCCTACACCTTCAAGTATGATACCTGCAACTGTGGTATAGTCATCATTTGAAAGTACAGCTTTCTTTTCTTCTTCCTCGTCATCTTCTCTACCCGGAGTCTTTAAGTTAAACTTGGTGATAACAAAACGGAATATTGCATAGTATATTGCGCCGTAAACAATGCCTATAGGTATTAAGAGTATCGGATTTTGTGCAAACGGAGCTTTAAAGCTCAGAACCCAGTCTACAAGACCTGCACTGAAGTTAAATCCTGCCCTTATAGGAAGTAATGCCACAACCGCAAGTGAAATACCTGTAAGCAGTGCATGAATAACATAGAGTACAGGTGCAAGGAACATAAATGCAAACTCAAGCGGTTCTGTAACGCCTGTAAAGAATGAAGACAGAGCGGCAGCAAGTAAAAGACCGTAAGCAGCCTTTTTCCTTGAATCCTTAGCTGTATGATACATAGCAAGTGCGGCACCCGGAAGTCCGAACATCATTACAGGGAAAAATCCCGACATATACATACCTGTCTGTCCCAGCACACCGCCTTCAGCACTTCCCCAGAATTTGCCGATATCATTGATACCCGCCACATCAAACCAGAATACAGAGTTGAGTGCGTGGTGAAGTCCGAAAGGAATCAAAAGTCTGTTAAAGAAGCCGTAGATTCCTGCACCTATGGCGCCGGTACTCATAATAGCTTCACCGAAGCTTACCAAAGCACCGTAAACAACAGGCCAAACAAAGAACAGTATAAGTGATGCAATAAGTGAAAATCCTGCTGTAACAATAGCTACACATCTCTTACCGCTAAAGAATGACAGAGCGTCAGGTAACTTTGTATTCTTGAACTTATTGTAGCAAAGAGCACCTATAAGTCCGCAGATAATTCCGATAAACTGAGTCTGAGTCTTACTAAAAGCCGCAGGTACGGCATCAGCCTCAACTCCCATAAACATTGCTACGGAACCCTTTGATAAAAGAGTTGTAACAACCAGCCATGAAACAAGTCCTGCAAGTGCTGCGGCACCGTCTCCGTCGTCACTCATACCTACCGCAACGCCTATAGCAAAGAGGATTGCCATGTTGTCAATGATGGCGCTGCCTGCTTTTAACAGGAAAGCCGCAGCTATATTATTGCTGCCCCAGCCTGTAGGGTCAATCCAATAACCGATACCCATCAAAATAGCCGCCACAGGAAGGCAGGCTACAGGAAGCATCAAAGACTTCCCAAGTCGTTGTAAATACTTCATAAATTTCTCCTTATTTTATGTTCTCTTTGTCGGCCGTTCAAAGAGAAAAGTTTATTATGGTATTACTACCAAGATTTCACTGTCATTTGTCACAGGTATATCTGTGACACTCTCAACGGATTTGTAGTTGTCACTGTTACAAATAATCATAACCGTTACAGGGTCAAATCCGGCTTCTTTTATTTTATTCAAATCTGCTTTTAAAAGAGGGTCTTTTGCTTTTACGAGATCACCTACCGCTACAAAGGCTTCAAATCCTTCGCCGTTCATCTTTACGGTGTCAAGTCCGACATGTATAAGTACTTCTTCTCCGGTGTCGGCTATTATGCTGACGGCATGTAAGGTATCAAAGATCATACTTACCGTACCGTTTGCAGGAGAGGTGACAAGACCGTCACTTGGTATTATCGCAACTCCCTTTCCAAGCATCTCCGATGAAAATGTCTCATCAGGGACTTCCTTTATAGATATACTTTTTCCGGCCATAGGGCTTAAAAGTGTGTCTTTTTTCTTCTTAAAAAATCCGAACATATTTATTCCTCCGACATAGTTACCCTTTTTATATGAATTGCAAGATAGGTCATTTCCATTCGGGTTATTTCTGATTTGGTCTCATGTTCTATATATTTTGCAATTCTCTTTCCGCATTCAAACTCGCGAGGGTACTTTTCCTTCATCATATCTTCAAATATTGTGTCCTCATCCGAAAGCATCTCATTGTGATACAACCTTTGAATAAGAAACTTTATATGGGTTACAAATCTTTCATAGTGAATGGAATTTTCATTTAAGTTTACATTCAATTCACTCATTACAATGTCCATTATATCTCGCATAAGATGCGGAAGGCTTAGGGTCTCCTTCATATGTGTGCTGTACTGTGCATTGACAAAGTGAAGTGCAATAAAGCCAGCCTCCGACTCCGGAAGTAAAAGTTCCATTCTGTCATGTATAAGTCTTATAGTATAGAGTCCGAGCGCATATTCTTGTGGATAAAATCTCTTAATCTCCCACATCAGAGCGTTTTCGGGAGTCATACCTTCTTTAAATCTTTCAATGGCAAAGTTGATATGATCCACCAATGTAAGATAGATGTTTTGGCTCAGCTTTAAGTTTTCAACATTTATAGCATAGGATATAACATCATCAGTCAGTATCAACCTCTCCATAGGTATATCGGCAATCATATCCTGAAACTTTAAAAGCGTTTCATTTTCCTTTATGCGAAATACTTTTTCAATCTCCGATTGTGATACCGTATCACCCCTTCGTCTACCGAAACCTATACCCTTACCCATGGCAATGACTTCTCTGTTCTTATGGTCATGGGTCAAGACAATATTGTTGTTTATAATTTTTTCAATGATCATCGCACCACCATAAACATAAAATAATAAAAAGACCAAATAAACCGTATAAATACGGTCATTCGGTCTTGCCTGCGTCTCAGTAACAATCCTAAATATAAAATCTTATGAAGAAATTCTAACATATTTCTTAAGTAATGACAATTGGCAGAATACCAGAAGAAAATGCGGGAAATTGGGCAAAATCAATAAAAGGGAGGGAAGATTGTTGAAGAGTTAATTATAGTTATGATAAATGAAAGCAAGGTAAACAAAAGGATATTATAATATATCTTTTAGAGATATATAAGTTGTATTATATAAAAGGTATAATTATAAAAATAATGGACAATATAAGTGAAAAACTAATAATAAATTTACAAAAAAGAAAAAATAATGGAATATAAAATACAGAATTAACGTTAAAATTTTATCTTATATATAAATGCCAGTACAATAAAATACTTTTTTAATACAACTTATAAGAATAAAAAAGATGTATTATATTGCTAAGGAGTATTGAGTGTACTAATATAAAAACATAATAATTCGTGTAATTTTAGGAGGAAAAATGAAAAAAGCGATTAAAAAGATTGTAGCGTTAGGTATGGTAGCGGCTATGGCATGCCCTTTGGTGGCATGTGGGAACAGTGAAGGCGGAAATGCAAGCAGCAGTGCGGGTGAGTCTGCAAATGCCGGAAAGACTGTTGATAACAAAGATATAAAAATCGGAGTATCAATATGGTCATCAACCGATGTACTCGGATCTCAATGTAAGAGGATACTTGATGAGGCCGCAGATGCCTTAGGAGTGCAGATACAGTATGTAGATCAGGGACATGTTTCAGAAAAGGTTACATCTTCTGTAGAACAACTTGTTGCGGCGGGATGTCAGGGAATCATAATATGTAATTCTTCCGACACGGAGATGACATCAGCTATAAAGACCGCAAATGATAACAAAGTGTATCTTTCACAGTTTTTTAGAATTATAGATAAGGATAAGAGTGCCGATATTTATAAGTTGGCAACAGATTCGCCTTATTATATCGGAGCGGTTCATGAAAATGAACCTGAAAACGGAGAGAAGTTGGTTAATATATTGCTCGATAAGGGAGATAGAGATATCGGACTTATAGGATGGGAGCAAGGAGATGCGACATGGCTCGGCAGATGGGAAGGTTACAAAACCGGAGTAGAAAAGTGGAATAAAGATCATCCTGATGATCAGGCTAAACTGTCTGAACCGCAGTACGCAGGAACATCTTCCGAAGGCGGATCAAAGGCGGCGGAAGCACTTATGGCGGCAGATCCGAGTCTGGATGCTCTTATACCTGCCGGCGGAGGTGGAGATCCTTTGCAAGGGGCAATAGCAGCTGTGGAAAGAGCCGGTAAGACAGCAGACATAGATATAGTATCAACAGATTTTTTGCCTGATTTAGGTGAGAGACTGAAAAACGGTTCTATGGCGGGAGAATCAGGTGGACATTATTGCGATCCTTTATTCTCGTTTATGATGGTTTATAATGCAATAAAGGGAAATTATACAGGTATTGAGGGCAAGTTTGAGGATGTTCAATTCCCATATCTATATGTTTCATCACCGGAAGACTATGCGGATTATGAAAAGTACTTTGTAGACAAGCTTCCATATACTAAAGATGAACTTGTAAGTATGTCACAGCTTAGTTTGGATGATTTAAAACAAGCCGCATCAAAGCTTTCAATCCAAGATGCTATGGAAAGATCGAAGTAAGTTTTAAAAGTGAAATCAAGTTTATAGTGTTGTATTTTAAGTTAGATTATGGCTGCTGTAGTTTAAATACAGCAGCTATTTTAAAAGTTAAGAAGAGGATTGTAGGATGGATCTTATTACATCAATTAAAAATAAAAAAACAGTGTCTGCAAAGACCTTGGGATATCTTATACTTGTTTTTCTTGTAATATTGTCATGGGCGGTATTTAAGATTCTGACACCTAAAAATTTCGGATCGGCTGATAATTTACTGAGTTATTTTCAAGCAAGCCTTATAGCGACAACCGGTGCGGTAGGTTTTTATTTTGTTATGGTAATGGGCATGTTTGACTTCTCGATAGGTGCCAATATTATGCTTTCTGCAATAGTGGGAAGTGTATTTGCACAAAGGTTTGGGCTGGGGTATGCAGGACTGATATCAGGTTGTATCGTTACAGGTACGATAGTAGGTCTTTTAAACGGCTTTTTATATGTAAAGCTGAGAATACCGTCAATGATTGTAACTACCGGGTTGGCACTTATATATGAGTCGGTTGCAAATTATATTGCAGGTGGAGTAGAGCAAACCTTAGCATCCGAACTTAGAATTTTCGGTAGGATGCCGGGAGATATCATATTGGCATTGATTGCTTTTGCAATAGCCTATTTGATACTTAACTATACAAAGATAGGAACTTATACATATGCAATAGGAAGCAATGAGTTTGTAGCTAAAAACATGGGTATAGATGTAAAGAAATATAAGGTATTGGCATTTGTTATATCAGGTGCTTTTTTGGGAATTATGTCAATACTTACTATAAGTTACGGTTCATCAATGGTGGCTGTAACAGGAATGGCATCTATGAGCAGAAACTTTATACCTACTATGGGATGTTTTTTCGGATTAGCCTTTAAAAAGTATGGAATGCCTTTGCAAGCTATTATTATAGGCGAGTTTGTAATAAATATAATATTCTTCGGATTTATCGCATTAGGCGCACCGACAGCCATACAAGATGTTATTACAGGTATTACATTGTTGATTATAATAACACTGACAACGAAAGTGAACAAAGGCGATATAGTTAAGTGATACTTTTGTTAGATATTTTCAAAGGGAGATAAGATGGGTGAAGTAAGATTAAAAATTGAACATCTATGTAAAACTTTCGGCATTACAAAGGCTGTTGCAGATGTTTCATTTAATATAAATAAAGGTGAAGTACATGCACTGATAGGTGAAAACGGATCGGGTAAGTCAACACTTACAAATATGCTTACCGGAATTTATACAATTGACAGCGGTAAGTTTATTTTGGACGGAAAGGAAGTACATCCCGGAAATCAAGTTGAGGCAAACAAAGAAGGTATTTCAATTATAGTGCAGGAGTTAGGAACACTGTCAGGACTTACCGTCGCTGAAAATATTTTTTTGGGACATGAAGATAAATTCACAAGATTTGGAATTAAAAATACAAATTTGATGAATAAGATGGCAACAGAACTTTTAAAAAAATATGGTTTTGAGAGAATTAAGGCAGGTGAAATAATAGACCGGTACAATTTTGAAGACAGAAAATTGATAGAAATTGTAAAAGCAACATATTTTGAACCTAAAATAGTTGTAATCGATGAAACTACGACAGCTCTCTCAAATGAAGGAAGACATGAATTATATAAACATATGGACAGAATAAAAAAATCCGGAAATACTGTAATATTTATATCACATGACTTACCGGAAATTCTGGAAAAATCTGATACTGTTACAGTGCTTAGAGACGGTATTTACATTGATACAGTGTCATCGAAGGATATAGATGAAGAAGGGCTTAGAAAACTGATGGTCGGTAGAGAGCTGGAAGGGGACTATTACAGAAAACAATTTGGTGAGTCTGTTAAAGATGAAGTAGTACTTTCAGTAAAGAACGTATCTGTGCCGGGACTTTTGGAGGATGTAAGCTTTGATTTACATAAAGGAGAGATTCTTGGTTTTGGCGGACTGTCCGAGTCAGGAATGCATGAGATAGGGAAAGCAATTTTTGGAGCTTCATATGACAGAAGCGGAGATGTTGTAACTTCTGACGGAACACATATAAATGATATACCTACAGCTATAGCAAATTCCATAGCGTATACATCAAAGGATAGGGATAATGAGTCTGTAGTTATGAATGAGTCTATCGGAGATAATATCTGTTTACCTTCACTTGACAAGCTTACACTAAAATGGAAATTTTTGTCTGATAAAGCAATGAATAATTTTGCAAATGATTATGCAAAGAAAATGTCTGTAAAAATGGTAAATGTTGACCAGTTTGTTTCAGACTTATCCGGAGGAAATAAGCAGAAGGTAGTACTTGCCAGATGGATCGGTAAGGATTCAGATATAGTTGTACTTGATTCGCCGACAAGAGGAATAGATATAAAAGTAAAACAGGACATCTACAATCTTATGGGTCAAATGATAAAAAACGGTAAGTCTATTATTATGATTTCGGAAGAACTGATGGAACTTATCGGCATGTGTGACAGAATAATAATAATGAAAGATGGAAAAGTTTCCGGAGAAATAGATAGAAGTGTAGAGATAGGTGAAAATACTCTTATTTCTATGATGGTCTAGGAGGGTATATGGATAAAAAGAATATTTTTCGCACTCTTTTACCTATAGTGGGGCTATGTGCTGTTTTTGTAATTTTCAATATTTTTACAAACTGGAGAATGGTATCGAATTTACCTTTAGTATTATCACAGGCCTATGTAGTTATGATTTCCGCTACAGGGGTGTTTTTCATCATGACTATGGGCGGACTTGATTTTTCGCAAGGCTCTATTTTGGGTTTATCTTCAATAGTAGTATGTATATTGTCAAAATATAATATACCTATAGCAATACTGGGAGGTATATTTACAGGCGCTATAATTGGCGGAGTAAACGGATATTTTTATGTAAATAGAAAGATACAGTCTTTTATTGTAACTATATGCACAATGTTTTTGCTTAGAGGCATAATAAAGTATCTGACAACCAACGCACCGGTTGCAGGAGCGGCAAGTTTGGTGAGTCTTGATACAATCGGATTAAAGATAGGTATTACAGTATTGGTAGTTGTAACGGCGTTTGTAGTATTTAGATTCACAAAATTCGGCAGATACTTAAAGGCTATAGGTGCAGGAGAGAAGGCGGCAATGTTTGCCGGAATACGAACTGATAAAATGAAATTTTTGGTATATGTACTTGCAGGTGCAATGACAGGATTTGCAGCTTTTATCAATGTTATAAAAGTGGGTTCCGTTACTTCATCAGGCGGAAGTCAGTTGGAAACTCAAATTTTGATTGCGTTGGTACTTGGCGGCATGCCTATATCGGGCGGTGCAAAAGTAAAGTTTGAAAATATAATTATCGGTTCGCTTTTGTACATTGTTTTAAACAGCGGATTGACAATGATGGGATTTTCTACACAGATGATGCAACTGATACAGGGAGTTGTATTCCTAATATTTGTAGCGGTATTTGCGGACAGGAAGTCTATACAGGTTATAAAATAATAGTTTGATAACAGTTGAATATATAAGGAGTAAAGGATATGAAAAAAGTGTATTTTATAGTAGGTAGCCAAGATTTATATGGTAGAGAATGTTTAGATACTGTTGCAAAAGACAGTAGAGAAATGGTAAAATTTTTAAATGAGAAGATTGGTGATATAGCCGAACTCGTATTATTGCCTATTGTTGAGACATCAGAGATTTGCATAGAAAACTTTAAAAAGGTGATGGTGGAGGATGATTGCATAGGGGTGATTACATGGATGCATACTTTTTCACCTGCAAAGATGTGGATAAAGGGATTGTCACTGCTTGGAAAGCCGCTGTTACACTTGCATACACAACACAATGAGAGACTTCCGTATGACAGTATAGATATGGACTTTATGAATCTGAATCAATCTGCACATGGAGACAGAGAGTATGGATTCATACTTGCCAGAATGGGCATAGTACACGAAGTGGTTGCAGGTTATTATAAGCATGACAGAGTTATTGCGCATATCAAGAGATTTATGGAAGTGGCAAAGGCTATCGATTTTTCAAGACATCTAAAGGTGGCAAGCTTTGGCAACAATATGCGTGAGGTTGCGGTAACGGATGGAGACAGAGTAGAAAGCCAGATAAAGTACGGATGGGAATGTAATTACTATGCACTTGGTGACTTGATTGAAATAATAAAGGGTGTAAGCGAAGATGAAACAGATAAAAAGATGGAAGAGTATTTGGAAAAATACACCCTAAAAACTGACAATATAAAGGCGGTTAGAGAACAGGCTAAGTATGAGGTAGGACTTGATAAATTCCTTGAAAAAAACAATATCGGTGCATTTACAGATACATTCCAAGACTTACATGGGCTTAGACAGTTGCCGGGAATATCGGCACAAAATCTTATGGCAAGAGGTATAGGTTTTGCACCTGAAGGAGATTATAAGACAAGTGCGTTTTCAGCTGTGCTTATGAAAATGGCTGAAAACAGAAAGGGCGCAACAGGATTTATAGAGGATTACACATATGACTTAACTGAAAACGAAGAGCTTGAGCTGGCAAGCCATATGTTGGAGGTTCCACCTTCATTTGCAGCTACAAAACCTGAAATACAGGTTCTGCCTCTTGGAATAGGTGGAAAAGAAGATCCTGCCAGACTTGTATTTGACGGAGTGACAGGTGAAGGTATACAAGTAACAATGGTGGATATGGGAGACAGGTTTAGAATTATTTGTGCCGATATTGAACTTGTAAAACAGCCGTATCCGATGCCTAAGTTGCCGGTGGCAAGAATTATGTACAGGCATAAGCCGAACTTTGAAATCGGCACGGCAGCTTGGTGCTATGCGGGTGGAGCTCATCACTCTGTGGTATCTACCGCGCTTACAAGAGAAGACATTGCAATGTTTGCAAAGCTCACAAACAGTGAACTTATTACTATCGGTGATGATACAAAATTGTCACAGTTATAACAGGAGGAAGTATGCTCGAAGAGTTAAAGAAAAAGGTATATGATGCAAATATGCTTTTACCGAAGTATGGTCTGGTTACATTTACTTGGGGAAATGTGTCAGGGATCGATGAAAGCGGAAAGTACTTTGTAATAAAGCCGAGCGGAATAGAGTATGACAGGCTTACACCTGAAGATATGGTTGTAATGGATCTTGACGGTAATCGTGTGGAGGGTAGATATAATCCCTCATCCGATACAAAGACACATCTTATACTTTATCAAAACTTTAAAAATATAGGTGGGGTTGTGCATACACATTCACCTTATGCTACAGGTTTTGCACAGGCAGGAGTAGACATAGCTTGTATGGGTACAACACAATGTGACTATTTCTATGGAGATATACCATGTGTAAGACATCTTACAAGAGAGGAACTGGATGAGGATTATGAGCTTAACACAGGTAAGGTGATAGTTGAAACATTCAGAGAAAGGGGTATAAATCCTGAATATATACCGGGATGTATATGTCATAGCCATGGACCTTTTGCATGGGGAAAGGATGCATATACGGCGGTACATAATGCGGTAGTTATGGAAGAGGTGGCAAAGATGAATCTCTTTGCATTGACTATAAATAAAAATGCGGCTAAAGCACCGAAGTATTTACAGGATAAGCATTTTTTGAGAAAGCACGGCAAGAATGCCTACTATGGAAATTAGGTGGAATATGGACAGTAGACAGGTAATCGAAAGTGGAAATGTATTTTTAGGAATAGAGTTCGGATCTACAAGAATAAAATCGGTACTTATAGATGAAAACGGAACAGTGCTTGGTATAGGTATTCATGATTGGGAGAACAGATTTATAGACGGTATATGGACATATCCGCAGGATGAGATACTTTTTGGACTTTCAAATTGTTATGCGAGCCTGAAAGCCGATATAAAAGATAAGTTCGGCATTACAATAAAGCAGATAAAGTATATGGGTATAAGTGCCATGATGCACGGGTATATGGCATTTGATAAAGATATGAAGCTTTTAGCACCTTTTCAAACATGGAGAAATTCAAATACTGAAAGGTCTGCAAAAGAATTAAGTGAGAGCTTTAAGTTTAATATACCGTTAAGATGGACAATAGCGCATCTTTATCAGAGGATTCTGGATAAAGAAGAGCATGTAAAAGATATTGATTTTGTGACAACCTTATCATCATATATACACTATATGCTTACAGGTGAAAAGAACATAGGTATAGGAGATGCTTCAGGCATTTTTCCGATAGATTCAGTTACAAAAGAATATGATGAAACTATGCTCAGTATATTTGAAGAAAAAATTAAAAGTTACAATTTTTCATGGGAAATTAGAGATATACTGCCAAGGGTTATGGTGGCAGGAGAATGTGCCGGTATCCTTACAAAAGCAGGTGCCGATTTATTAGATAAGGATGGTGACTTGGCAGAAGGAAGTATACTGTGTCCTCCGGAGGGTGATGCAGGTACGGGAATGGTAGCAACCGACTCTATTAAGAAAGGTACAGGAAATATGTCGGCAGGAACAAGTATGTTTGCAATGCTTGTTCTTGATAAAAAGCTTGATAATTATTATGAAGAGATAGATATGGTAACCACTCCAAGCGGTGACCCGGTGGCAATGTCGCATGCGAATAACGGTACAGGTGATCTGAATGCGTGGGTTGGATTGTTTAGAGAATTTTCAAAGCTGTTTGGAATGAATATTTCAGACGGAGAGCTGTATGAAAAGTTATATACCAATTCTTTAAATGGAAGCAGTGACTGTGGCAACCTTATGTCATTCGGATACTTTTCAGGTGAGGGCATTACAAAGTTGAATGAAGGACGGCCGTTATTTATAAGAAGTCCAAAAAGCGATTTTAATCTGGCAAACTTCATGAGGGCACATCTGTATAGCTCACTTACCGCTGTTAAGTTGGGACTTGATATCCTTATAGAGAAAGAAAATGTAGTGATAAAGAAGATGATGGGGCACGGCGGATTCTTTAAAACAAAGGGTGTGGGACAGAGATATTTGTCAGCTGCTATAAATGCTCCGGTAGAAGTACTTGATAATGCAGGTGAGGGAGGTGCATGGGGAATAGCACTACTGGCATTGTATGTAAAGTATGCCTCAAAGTATAAAGTTTTGGATGAATTTTTAGATAAAAGAATCTTTGTAAAGAATTTGGGAAGTGAGATAATGGCAGATGAGAGGGATATAGAGGGATTTAAAGCTTTTGCACAGAGATATTTAGATACCATAGATGTCGAAAGGTTGAGTGTTGAAAGATTTGCTGAGTGATAAGAACAGTAATCTCAAGTATATGAAGGTTTATAATTGGGGTAAGACTATTATTATAAGCGGTGTTCTAAAATACGGTGCGAAGTTTCCGAGTGAAAATGTTTTAATGCGAAAGTTCGGATTCTCAAGAGAAACGATCAGAGGTGCGCTTGAACATCTTGAAAATGAAGGACTTATAGAGAGAGTTAGAGGGAGCGGAACCTATGTATCTTTTAAAATGGAACAAAGTTCCAAAAAGAAGGTAGGATTGATTTTGAGTTATTTGTCAGACTACTTTTTTCCGAGGCTATATGACGGTATAAAATCTATTATGGATGAGGAAAATATCCAGATCGAACTTGCTGTTACAAAAAACAGTTTGAATGAAGAAGCGCATTATCTTGAAAAGTTTTTAAATATGAATATATCAGGGATAATAGTGGAAGGTACGAAGTCCTCATTTCCGAATCCGAATGTCAGACTGTATGAAAGACTTGTAAAAAAGAACATTCCGATTATATTTATTCACAACCACTATTCAAATCTTGATTTTGACAGTATAGAGATGAGTGATGCAAAATGCAGTTATGAGTTGACTCAATTACTGTTGAAAAACGGACATAGGAAAATTTGCGGTATTTTCAAATATGATGATATGCAGGGTATTGAGAGATATAAAGGATTTATGGAATGTATGGCAGATAATGACATTGCAATAGATGATGACTGTATCAGGTGGTACTCTACAAAGGATTTTGACTATAAATTCTCAAAATCAAGTTTGAATTCATTTTATAAAAAGACAAAGAATTGCACAGCTATGATTGCTTACAATGATGAGATTGCATATAAGTATGTGGATTTTTTGAATGCCAAGTCGGAGAAGTTTCTAAGTAATTTTTCGATGGTGTCATTTGATGATGCGGTTTTGGGAGACAGGGATTTTAAGATAATTTCAGGTGTACACCCAAAAGAAAAGCTTGGGAGGTTGGCCGCAAGAAATATAATAAAGATGATGAAGGATGAAGATTGGATAAGCAATAATTATTCGTATAGATTTCCGGTAACTATCAGTGAATGGAATTCTGTAAAAATGATAGAGGAATAAATAACTTTAAGAGAGTGACTGTCGCAATGCGATGGTCCTTTTTGTTTGGTTCTTTGTTAAGTGAGATTAATATACAGTATGAGTGGACACATTAGCTATTGTAGATATATGCTTAATATTATCGTGTCATAGAAATCATGAGCAATAAACTTAGTCAATCATTGAGTTATATGCAGATATATTGAAATAAAATTGTATATTATACAACTTATAATATAATAAATATAAAGAAAATTTATCAAATGGAGTTTAGGAAAAATGAAAATAAGTATTATAAGAAAATCTGTTTTTATTGGAATATTGTGCTTGCTTTTGAGCCTTATACTAAGCATTTTACTTCAAATACAAATGACAAAAGAAAACAGACTAAAAATGGATAGGATATATCATAGTTTGGAGTCAGAAACTTATGAAACATTGCAGGTACAAATGGGAAAGTTGCGAGTTATGGAAGGTCATTTGATTGAAACCGGAGGAGGTTTTCAAGGATTTGAACCTATTGCAGACAGAATGCTTAACGACGGGATTGTAAGAAGCTTTTTGTTTGCTCCTGACGGTATTGTTAAAGGAGTGTTTCCAATGGATGGGAATGAATCTGTATATGATTTAGATATGAATACTCCCGGGGCGGGAAACTTGGAGGCACAGAGTGCAGTTTCTAAGGGAACTTTACTATTGGCTGGTCCGTTTGATTTAGTAGAAGGAGGCATAGGTATATGTGGAAGGATGCCAATATATCTTCTGGATGGTAGAGGTGAAAAAAAATACTGGGGTATTGTGGCTGTAACACTTAACTATCCACAGATTTTTAAAAATAGTTCTATAGATTTGATTAATGATGAAGGCTTTGCATGTAGAATATGGAGAGTTAATCCGGATGATAACAGTAATCAGACAATACTTGAAACGAAAAGAATGGTTAGGGGAAATTCAGAAAATGTACAATATAATGCAGATTTTTTTAATACAGAATGGAAATTTACATTGGAGCCGCTTGTTCCTGTATATAAAAGGAAAAGCCTTTGGATTAGTTTAGCAATAAGTATTTTAATTGGCTTGGTTACCGGATATGAGTTTTATAGAACAAAAAAGCTTAAAGAAATGCAGGATGAAGCTGCAAAACTTATAATAAAAAATTTAAAACAGAAATTAGAGCAGGAAGAGAGTAAGCAATTATTAACACAGATCAGGTCGCATTTTTTTTATCATACACTTAATACTTTGCAAGGGCTTATTATTATGAAACCGGAAATGGCGGTTAAAATGGTGGAGGATTTTGCAAGATATGTGAGATTTAATGTTAATACAAGTGTAAATGCAGAAGAATTGGTACTTTTTAAGGAGGAAATCAGAGCTACAAGAGCATATGCAAAGATAAATGAGGCACAGCTTGAAGGAAGACTTAGAGTGGATTTCGATATTCCGGATGTTAATTTTATGATTCCTGCTTTAACAATAGAACCTATTGTTGAGAATGCTATTTTACATGGAATAAAACCTAAAGCAGAGGGAGGAAGCATAAGGGTAAGTCTAAATGATGATGAGAACTTTTGGTATGTAAAGATAGAAGATGATGGTGTTGGATTTGATATAGAGGAGCTGGATAAAGCACATTCTATAGGACTTCAAAATGTAAAAAAAAGAATGTCACATTTTGAAGGCTGTGGTATGGATATGGAGAGTATCGTAGGTATAGGAACAAAAGTAATAATATATTTTTCTAAAAATGGATTGAAATACAAGTAATGAATATACGGAAGTCGAACGGTCATATTGTTATAATATCTTTAGAATTATGGTTGAACGGACTATTTGTATATTGTGAGGAGATGATAAATGAAAACGATCCTTGTGGATGATATGATTTTAGATTTGAAACTCTTTGAATTAAAATGTGCAGATTTGTCAGAGTTTGAAATTGTAGGGAAGTTTACTGATCCTGAAAAGGCTGTAGAATATGCTAAATCTAATGTGGTTGATTTTGCAGTTCTTGATATAGATATGCCATGTATGAATGGGATGGAATTGGCACAACAATTACGTGAAATACGTGGAGATATGATAATTGTATTTGCTACAGCTCATATGCAATATGTGGTAGATGCCATGAAGATGAAAGCGGATTATATAATTTTTAAGCCATTTGACAGGTATGATATTGAAGATGTTTTAGAAAGAGCAAAATTACTTAAACAAAGGCAGAAGAAGAAGTACTATTTTCATACTTTTGGGCTTTTTGATTTAAGAATACATGGAGAACCGGTTTATTTCAGATCAGGAAAAGCGAAGGAATTGTTGGCACTTTGTGTATATAGAGCAGGTCAGATTGTAACTATATATGAACTGGTTGAGAAGTTGTGGGGGGAAGAGCAGGCTGATTATCCTGAAAAGACAGGATATCGAAGAGTTATTAAAGAACTAAGTGATACGTTAAAATTGTATGGTGCAGAAGAGATTTTGGTAAGAAAGAGAGGAAGTCTCAGGATAAAAAAGGATATTGTGGATTGCGATTACTATGAGGCATGTTCAGGTGATAGAGGTATATGCCTATCTTTTCAAGGTGAGTTCATGAAACAGTATTCATGGGCAGAAGAAGCGGTATTTGGTTTATATGAAAAGAAAAGATTGATAATGGCAAGTATGTAATTTTAGAGGATAGTTTTATTAAAAATATTGGAAACTTAATGCTTGTAATAAACAGTGCTTGGAAGGAGGATCAATAAATTGAGTGTATTTTTACAAATGGAGCATATAAGTAAGAGATTTGGAAATTTCTATGCAAATAGAGATATATCTCTTACGGTGAATAAGGGAGAAGTGTTAACATTACTTGGAGAAAATGGTGCAGGTAAATCAACCTTGATGAATATTTTAATCGGACTTTATCAACCTACCGAGGGAAAGATTTTTATTAATGGAAATGAAGTGAAAATAGATTCTCCAAGTCAGGCAGTTAAACAAGGCATAGGAATGGTACATCAGCATTTTATGTTGGTGGAAGCTATGACGGTATTTGAAAATATTATACTCGGTGATAAGAACTCAAAAGGGATCTTCATAGATAAAGCGGCAAGAAAAAAGGAGATACTTGAGCTATCAAACAGGTATGGACTAAATGTACAATTAGATGCATTTGTAAAAGATATATCTGTAGGTGAACAGCAAAGAGTAGAGATATTAAAGGCTCTTTACCATGGAGCTAAGTTATTGATTTTAGACGAGCCAACAGCAACACTTACTGATATTGAGACTGAGGGACTGTTTAAAATTATAGAATCCTTGATAAATGAAGATAAAAGTGTTATCTTCATCAGTCATAAGATGAGAGAAGTATTAAGAATATCTACAAGAATTGCAATACTTCGGCTTGGGGAATTGGTTGGAACTTTAGATATAGATGGTGCAGACGGACAGTCACTTGCAAATCTTATGATTGGAAAAGAGCTTCATGAAACAAAGTATGATAAGAAGATTTCTGAAGGTGAAGAGGTTCTCAAATTGAGTCATGTAAAGTATCATCCTAATATGAAGCACAATGGATTAAATGATGTAAGTATGACTATAAAGAGAGGCGAAATTGTAGGTATAGCCGGCGTTGATGGAAATGGACAAACACAGCTTGCCCAGATGGTTACCGGAGTCATAGCACCGGAGGAAGGTGATATTTATGTAGATAACAGTAAAGTTGGAAGGTATGATCCCGAGTACTTTATTTTACATGGTATTGCACATGTGCCTGAGGATAGAAATTTACAGGGACTTATAGGTGATATGTCAATAGCGGATAATCTCGTTTTAAAGGATATTGAATCTGAAAGATTTAGCAAAGGAAAGGGAGCTTTATTAAAGAAAAAGGCAATAATTGATTATGGAGAGAGTTTAGCCGGAAAGTATGATATCCGTTGTACAAGTGTAGAACAGGACGTGAGGAGTTTGTCAGGTGGAAATCAGCAGAAGGTAATCCTTGCCAGAGAATTAGAGTCAAGTCCGGAAGTATTGGTGGTGGTTCATCCAACAAGAGGCTTGGATATAGGAGCAACAAATTTTGTACATGAGCGTATAATTGAAGCAAGGGATAATGGTGTTGGAATAATACTGATAAGCGCAGATCTGGATGAGATATTAAAAATGTCAGATCGTATTTTGGTTATGTTTGAAGGTCAGATTATTGGAGAATTTTCGGGAAATAATCCTTCAGTAGAGAAGATAAGCATGGCAATGACAGGAAACAATGAGGTAAATAATAATGAATAAAACGATGAAGATCATGGAAAAATTTATCATTCCACTTGTTTCGATTATTATAGCATTTGTTGTCGGAATGATTATTATGCTTGTATTGGGAGTTAATCCGATTTTGGCTTTGACAGCGTTATTTAAAGGAGCATTTGGAACAAGTGCAAGTATTGGAACTACTTTAAATAAATCAACACCTTTAATTTTTACATCTCTTTGTGCCTGCTTTGCATATAAATGTGGCGTTTATAATCTTGGTGGAGAAGGACAATTCTTATTTGGAGCAACAATTGCATTTTGTGCCGTACACTTAAGTGGAATAAACGGAATAACCGGAGTCATTTTAGCGTTACTTGTCGGAACTGTTGCCGGAGGAATATGGGGACTGCTTCCGGGAATATTTAAAATAACAAGAGGGCTTAATGAAATGATAATATCTATAATGCTCAACTATATTGCAACACTTTTTATGGGAGTAATTTATACAAGCTGGATTAGAGATACAAATATGCCACAGACACCTTCAATCGACAATTCATTAATGTTATCAAAGGTGATACCAAGTATGAGATTTACATGGTCATTTGTAATTGCGATTGTAATAGGTCTGGTTATGTACTATGGATTATATTGGACATCCAAAGGGTTTAAGCTTAGAGCTGTAGGACTTAATATGACAGCAGCCAAATTTAATGGATTATCTGTAAAAAGATATATACTTTTTAGCTTTATCATATCAGGTGCCGTTGCAGGGCTTGGTGGCAGTGCAGATTTGCTTGGAACTCAGTATCGTCTTATTAACGGATATGGTAGTGGATATGGTTTTGATGGAGTCGCCATAGCATTGATTGCACAATTACATCCAATAGCAGCTATTATAGTATCTATTTTCTTTGCAGCACTTAGAGTTGGATCTACATCTATGCAAGTTGCGACAGGAGTTCCAACAAGTGTATCTGATATTATGCAGGCACTTGTAATAGTGTTCTCTGTTGCAGGAATGGCTATGACAAAGCTTCCGGAATTCGAAATGTTTCGACTAAAATATTTAACAAAAAAAGTGGAGGGTAAAGCATGAATACAACATTAATTTTAAGTATTGTATCCGCATCTGTCAGGATGTCGGTTCCGTTATTGCTAATTGCACTGGCTGAGCTTTACTCAGAAAAAGCGGGTATGGTGAATATCGGTTTGGAAGGCTTGGCAGCAATTGGTGCACTTGTAGGTTTTATGGTTACCTATTATACCGGAAATACTTGGCTGGGAATATTAGGTGCAGCTGTTGCAGGTATATTGATAAATTTAATTTATGCTTTTTCCACCATATCACTTTGTGCTAATCATATTGTATATGGTATGGCTATGAATATTTTGGCACCTGCCCTTGCATCATTTATATATAGAATTTCATTTGGTGTAGGAAATTCATTGACACAGATTGAACTTATGAAGCCCATAGAGATACCGATACTGAGTAAGATACCGTATATAGGTGAATTAGTTTTTCATCAGACACCTATGGTTTATTTGGCATTTTTAATGGTACCTTTAACAAGTGTTTTTTTTCAAAAGACAAAGATGGGACTTAATTATAAATCAGTAGGAGAATACCCTAAAGCTTCAGCAACATTGGGAATTAATGTTATAGGAATTAAATATATATCTTGTATTATATGCGGTGCTCTTGCAGCAATAGGAGGAGCGTACCTGACAACATGCTATTCTACAACTTATACGGAGGGGATAGTATCAGGTAGAGGATTTATTGCATTGGCTGCGGTTATCTTTGGAAGATGGATGGGAACAGGAGTTATGTGGGCATGCTTGTTCTTTGGACTATGTGATGCAATTCAGATAAGATTACAAGTTAGCAGCATAGGATTACAATATCAGTTTTTCCAAATGATTCCATATATAGCAACAGTATCGGTATTGGCTATAATAGGTTCTAATAAAGCCGGACCAAAAGCGAATGGACTTCCTTATTGTAAGGAACAGAGATAAACTATAAATTATTTTAAAGGAGGATTTTTTATGATGAAATTTAAGAAGGTAATATCTATGTTAGTGGCTACAACTATGATATTTACTCTTGGAGCATGTGGAGGAGGTGCAAAGTCAAATGAGAGTGTTACTACAAGTGATACCAAAAAAAGTGGGAAATATAAGGTGGCATTTATTTTAAACTGTAGTATTAATGATGGAGGATGGGGTACCGCATGTTATAGTGAGTTGGTTTCAGCTTGTGAAAAAAATTCAGATTGGACAATGGAGTACACAGATAATTTATCTCAAGATGGATATTATGATGCAATGGTTGCATACTGCAACGCCGGATTTAACTTAATATACGCTCCGGGTGGTGAATATACAGATGCTGTTTTACAGGTAGCCGGCGAATATCCAGATATTGCTTTTGCCATATTGAACGGAGATGCGGATGTGCCTGAAAAAGCAACCAATAAAAATGTAACATCTCTTCTACCAAATGCACAACAAATCGGTTGGATAGCAGGTGCACTGGCAGGACTTATGTCTGAAACAGGAACTGTAGCTTTTATAGGTGGAATGGAGTTGACAACAACTGTGGCAAAGTATAAAGGGTATGCAGAAGCAGCAAAGTATGTTGCCGAAAAAGATGGAAAGAGTATAAATGTTTTGGATGCTGTTTATGCAAACTCCTTTGATGATTCTTCAAAAGGAATAGAATTTGCAAATGCAATGATGGAGCAGAATGCAGATGTATTTTTTGGAGATGCTTCAGCAGTTGACTCAGGTGCAAGACAGGCTATTGATAAACATAATTCAGCAAAAGGCAAAGTTGAAGTATATGACATAGGACAACCGGCTGATATTTTAGGTCAAAATGAATGTGTGATAGGATCACAGATTACAGATAATTCTTCGCTTATAGAATTAAGCTTTAAGGCCATTGAAGAAGGAAAATTTGGAGGTGAAGTATTGTATGGTGATTTGCAAAATGGTGTATTATCAGTAGGAAAACTTAGTGAATTGGTTCCGGCTGAAAAGCAAAGCGCGTATAACGAATATATAGAACAGATGAAGTCTAATAAATTTATGAATTAATTATGGAGAGTAAAATATGGGGTATCAAAAGCACGAATACTACTTAAGAAGATGTATTGAAGTTTCAAAAAATGCAAGAAAAAATGGAAATACGCCATTTGGAGCTATACTGGTTGACGAACATGGAGACATTCTATTAGAGCAGGAGAATATAGAAATTACAGAAGGAATATGTACAGGACATGCCGAGACAACATTGGCTGCTAAAGCATCTCATCTATATAGCAAGGATTTTCTTTGGAAATGCACTCTGTATACGACTGCTGAACCATGTTCTATGTGTACCGGTGCAATATACTGGGCAAATATAGGAAGAGTAGTATTTGGGATGACTGAAAGAAAGCTTTTAGAACTCACAGGTAGCAATGAGAAAAATCCAACTTTTGATATGCCATGCAGAAAAATACTTGCAGCAGGTCAAAAGAAGATTGAAGTTATAGGTCCAATTTCTGATGTTGAGGAAGAAGCAGCAAAGGTACATGAGGGATATTGGAACTAATACAATGTTATTTTAAATTTTCCGGACGGGTTAGAATGCAACTCGTCCTTTTTTGATGCTTTTAGTTCAAGTGTTGGGGAGGTTGATTTTTTCAAACCATCTCATAATACCAATATCGTATAATGCTTGGATTTTTAAGAATAACTATACTGTTTCAAAGTACATTATAATACAGATATGATTGATAAGAAAAAGACAAGGAGGTGCTGTTTTGATCGAAACGGTATTGGGTAAAAAAGATGTAAGTGATATAAACAGATGTCTGATGCATGAACATTTTCTTTTCGGCTTTTGCGGATTTCAAGGCGACATGAGCCTGGGAAAGTTTGACGAAGAAAAGTCGCTATCTATATGCAAAGAAGAACTGAAAAAAGCAACCGACTACGGAGTAAATACAATAGTTGATGCGACCACAAATGAATGTGGAAGAAATGTCAGGTTTTTGCAAAGGCTCTCAAGAGAAACGGGCGTAAACATTATATGTTCTACAGGATATTACTACGAAGAAGAGAGTGCATTTGCATATTGGAAGTTCAGACAAAAATTTACGGATATAGAAGATGAGATTTTTGAGATGTATGTGCAGGAACTTACAAAAGGCATTGAAGGCACGGATATAAAGGCCGGAGTAATTAAGCTTGCATCAAGTAAGAACAGAATTACAGAAATTGAAGAAGCTTTTTTTAATGCGGCAGCCAGAGCACAAAAAGAAACAGGTGCAGTAATAATCACACATACACAGAGCGGAACAATGGGAAAAGAACAGGCGCAGCTCTTGATAGGAAAGGGTGCCAATAAAAATAAGATAGCAATAGGACATATGTGTGGAAATACCGATATTGAATATCATAAAAGTGTTTTGGAGCAGGGAGTCTATGTTAACTTGGACAGATTCGGTCTTCAAGGAAAGCTTTTCGGTACTCCTACAGATGAGGAAAGAGTTGAACTGATAGAAAAACTTATTGCACTGGGATATGAAGATAAGATTTTGGTAGGACATGATACGGTGAATGTACAGCTTGGCAGAGAAAATGTAATGAACGATATCATGAAGGAAGCGATGAAGGATGCAAATCTTTCTACGCTTGGGAAAAAGGTTATTCCAATTATGAAACAAAAAGGAATAAGCGACAATATAATTGAAAAAATATTTAGTGAGAATCCAAAGAATATATTTAGATAGGAGAAAGATAATGGATAAGGTAATTATAACAGCGGCACTTACAGGTGCAATAACACCGAAGGGATATGATGTTCCTGAAACACCTGAGCAGATAGCAAGGGATGCGTATGAATGTTATAAGGCGGGAGCATCAATTGTTCACTTACATATGAGAGATGATGCAGGAATGGGTGTTATGGATCCTGTAAAATTTTATCAGACAATATCGATATTAAGAGAAAATTATCCTGACTGTGATGTGATAGTCAACTGTACATCATCAGGAGATAACAGAGTATCCGATGATTCACCTTATGGAAATGCACTCAGAATGTTGCATCACAAGACGGTACCGGGAATTGAAATGGGTACATTTGATGCAGGCAGCTTTAACTGGGGAATACCGGGAGGAATATTCTCAAATTCACCTACATTTTTGACAACTCTTGGAAATCTGTATCAGGAAGTGGATATCAAGCCTGAGTTTGAGGTATTTGATCTGGGTATGATAAGAGCGGTAGGAGTTTATTGGAAAAAAGGTATCGTAAAAGCACCGCTTCATTTCCAGCTTTGCCTAGGTGTAGTAGGCGGTATGAATGCTGAATGTGCTGATGTTGAAGAGATGCTTGCATATATCAGAAGATTACAGTTACACGGTGAATTGCCTATGGAAATAACATGGTCGGCATTTGGTGTAGGAAAAGGACATATACCTGTCATGTTGTCGGCACTTGCAAACGGCGGAAACATAAGAGTCGGTATGGAAGACAATGTTATATACGGTAAAGATGAAAAAGGTGAAAAGATTTTTGCGACAAATAAGATGCTTGTAGAAAGAGCTGTAAGGATTGCCGAGGCGGCAGATAAAAAGATTGCAACACCGGCGGAGGCAAGAAAGATACTCGGTCTTAAGGAGTTTAACAGAGAAGAACAACTCAGAGAACTGAGGGCAATAAAGCTTGAAGACTTTGAAGTTGCAAAGAGAAAGTTGAGAGAAGAACTTGGCGGAACATACTTCGAAGCCAAAGGAATGGGTGAGAAAAAATAATATATTATGCTATACAAAAATGACATAATAGAATATATTTTGGAATTTCCGTATATCATATATCTCATGATATAGTACTTATATAAAAAATATATCGTATTTCAACAAAATATGGAGGTGTTTATGCAACCATTAGCAGATTATGTAAAATTACCGCAATTCGATGAGTACAAGGAGTGGTTCAAAGCTTTTGCGGATTTGAAAAGAGAAGACGGCATCGTACAGGTAACATGGAAGACAAATGACGGTCCTATGCACCATTCAGGAATGTCACATAGAGCTATGAGCCAGCTTACCAGAGTATTGTCACTGGATTATCAGAACGAGATCATTATTTATACACATATAGGTGATAACTGGATGATAGAGTCCGATGCAAACGGATGGGAGACATATTCAAAGTTGCCGAGAGAAAGATTTGAGCATCAGTATTTTGATGATACAAATCTTATCAAAAATATGGTGTTTGATTTACAGGTTCCTACAATCGGTGCTATTCCGGGACCGGGATTCCACTGGGACAGTGCAATGCTTTGCGATGTAACTATCTGTACAGAGGATACAAAGCTTGAAGTTCCTCACGCACAGGGCGGACTTGTTCCGGGAGACGGAATGGGACTTATGTGTCAGCATTACTTTGGTACAAAAAGAGGAAACTACTATATGATGACCAGCAGACAGTTTACCGCACAGCAGATGCTTGACTACGGAATGGTAAGTGAAGTGGTAGCAAAGGGTAAGGCTGTAGAGAGAGCTTGGGAAATTGCCAGAATGTGGAAGACAATGTCATATGAGAACAGAACAATAATGTCGGATCTGGCTAAGAGACCGCTGCAGAAATTGTTGGTAGAGGATTTGAAGCTTCATACCGTAAGTGAGCAGTACGGATCACTTCTTAGAGTAGCTGCAGGAGAACTTGGTGATGAGAACTCATCACAGCAGGATGAAAAATACATAAGCAGAGTAAATGATTACAGATATGCTACCAAGGATATGGAGGAGCCGCAAACTGCAAAATCATGGAGAGAGATGCCTAAGAGAGCGGGAGAATGGTTTGAGAAGGTACAAAAGGGCGAAATAGAGAACCCTTATGAGTTTGAACACAGTAATGAACCTGATTGGTACAAATTTTAAAGGAGGATTTGGATATGCCAAACGTATATAGTGGTGACTTAACAAAGATGTTTGATTTAACCGGAAAGAAAGCCGTAATATTCGGCGGTGCAGGCGGATTCGGTAAGGCTATAGCTGAGGGTTATGCCGCAAACGGTGCCGATGTACTTATTCTTTCAAGAAGAGAAGATGCACTGAAGGAAGCTGTTAAAGAAATAGAAGCAAAGAAGGCTGCCAATTCGGTAGTAAAGTATTTTGTATGTGACGCTTCTAAGGAGAGCGAAGTAATGGCGGCCAGAGACTTTTGTGTAAGTAAAGAGGGGCTTGGCGGTTGCGATATACTTGTAAATTCACAGGGAATTAACAAAAAGATGTTCTCTTGGGAAATCGACAATGATTTCTGGGATAAGATGATGGATACAAATATTACATCACTTATGTATACATGCAGATACTTCGGAAACTGGATGAAGGAGAATAATACAGCTGACGGCGTTAAGTATAATGAGAAGGATTTTGAATCAGGAAAGCCTTCACCATGTGCAGGATATGGAAAGATCATAAATATCGGTTCCGTAAGAGGTATCAGAATAGTAGGAAACGGCGGCATGGGAAATGTTGCATACAATACAACAAAGGGTGCTGTAGAGATGCTTGGAAAAGCGTTTGCGGCTGATTTAAGACCGAATATTCAGGTTAATACAATCGGACCTACAATTACATATACACCGATGATGGTAGGACTTTTGCCACCTGATGAGAACGTAAGAAACGGAATTGCGGCGGCATTACCTGCACAGAGAATCGGTTATGAAGTCGATGTAGTCGGACCTGCTATATTCTTGGCGTCTGCAGCTTCAGATATGGTTACCGCTACAACTATTTATCCTGACGGCGGACTTGTAGCAACATCTTAAATTTAAAGCTAGTGCAAACACTGTATTACGGTGTTTGCCTTTTTAATAATATGAATATGAGGATACTATGGATTATAAAGAGATATATAAAAGCAGGGTGATGAGTGCGGAGGAAGCATTGAAAAAAATAAAACCGAATTCAAGAGTCTTTTTCGGTATGTCAATGAGTGAGCCGGATTATCTTGTAGAAGTAATGTGCAACAACAAAGAGTGGTTTGAAAATGTGGAAATCTGCCATATGGGTTCTACAGGACCACATAGATATTGCTATGAGGAGGGAATGGAAGGGCATCTGCATCACAATTCACTTTTTGTAAGTGCAGCTTCAAAAAACTCGGTAAGAGACGGAAAATCCGATTTTACACCGATATTCTTTTCGGAGATGCCAAGACTTATAGAAAACGGACCTATAAAAGCTGATGTATGTATGTTGATGGTAACCCCTCCTGATGAAAACGGAAATGTAAGTATAGGTCTTTCCTGTGACTATACAAGACAGGCACTTGATACGGCTTCTTTAGTTATAGCACAAGTAAATGAGTATTGGCCGTATACATACGGAGATACGGTAGTAAGCGTGGAAGATATTGATTGCTTTGTAGAGTATTCGGCACCTATAAGAGAGATGCCCGTAGCTCCTATTACAGATAAGGATAGAGAAATAGGAAAACATTGTGCCGAACTGATAAATGACGGCGACACACTTCAACTTGGAATAGGGGCACTTCCGGATGCAGTTTGCGGATTTATAGAACATAAGAAAAATCTGGGAATTCATTCGGAGATGATAAGTGACGGTGTAGTGAATCTGATGAAATGCGGTGCTGTAACAAATGTAAATAAGAAGCTTGATGAAGGCGTTACCGTGGCTTCGTTTGCAATGGGTACCACAGCATTTTATGAATATATAGATCATAATCCTAATTTCTTATTCAAGAGAGTGGATTATACAAATGATCCTTTCATCGTTGCGAAGCAGGATTATATGGTTTCTATAAACTCTTGTGTGGAAGTGGATTTGCAGGGACAGGTTTGTTCAGAATCTGTAGGCCTTTTCCAGATAAGTGCAGTCGGAGGTCAGGTGGATTTTGTAAGAGGATGTTCTCTTGCAAAACATGGCAGATCGATTATTGCTACACATTCTGTTACAAAGAGTCATAAATCAAAGATAGTTGCATTCCTTGAACCGGGTGCAGCGGTTACGACAAGCAGAAATGATGTCGACTATGTCGTAACGGAATATGGAATTGCACATTTAAAAGGTAGAAGTTTGAGGGAGAGGGCAATACTTCTTATAAATATTGCACATCCTGATTTTAGAGATGAACTTAAAAAGGAATTTGAAAGAAGATTCAAATGTGAATTTCCGGAAGAATTGGACTAGAGGTATTTTATATTAAAAAAGTGGGTTAGTTGTATAACCCACTTTTTTAGTTGAATATTTCTTTATGAAAATTGGTGAAAGAGTGTATAAATGTCTTTAATGAACCCTTTGTGTTACTTTTCTTCCATATAAGAGACAGTGAGATTCTGGCTTCCGGATCTGATATATCAACTATTGGCTGATTTGTAGCCATAAATGTCAAATGCTTAGGTATTATAAAAATGCCAAGTCCAAGGTCGGAGTAAAATAATCCGGAATCTACATTATTAACATATTTAACAACATTAGGTTTTACGTTAAATTTCTCAAAAAGATTATCATAAAAATGAGCGACATGAGGATTATCAGACTCTTGGAAAGATATTATATCAGTATTATTAAGTTCACTTATACTTATAGATTCTCTACCTATAAATTTGGAGTTACTAGGAACTACAGCACATAAATTGTCATAGGAGATATGTTTTACATCAAAATTATTAAATTTTGTGGCATCTATATGAGAAATAAACGCTACATCATAGGTATCATTTTCTACACCCGATATAAGAGGGGCTAAATCGGTAGAAGTATAATTAATATGTATATTAGGATAATTTAAATTAAAAGTATTTGAAAATTGTACGATAAAAGGTTTTGCAGCTCTTCCAAGTATGCCTACAGACAGAGTAGAGTTTTTGGTATCTGTGGATTCAGTAATATTTCCCATAACTTCATTATAGCATTCCATCAATTTTGTGAATTCATCTTCACATAGTCTTCCTATATTCGTCAACTCCACTTTATGAGTATCTCGAACAAATAGTTGAGCGTTAAGTTCTTCTTCTAAGGCGTGTATATGTCTACTTAAAACAGGTTGTGTTAGGTAAAGTAAGTTAGCAGCTTTAGAATAATTCAAATGCTTTGCAAGTACAAGAAATTCATGAATTCTACTTAAGTTCATAAAATCCTCCTTAAATATAAGTTCGTTATTTCGCAATAAAAATATTTTTTATGTATACAAAATATAATTTATATGAAAATATATTTATAGCACCATTATAGCAGAAAATAATTGTTATGCAAATTTAATATAACAACAAATTTAATTAGAATTTCATTGTGTGAAATGTGTATGTTAATATATAGACAATGATAAAGAACGAAAGAAAGAATTGATTTGAAAGGAAAACAAATGGCAAAGGAAGCAGTAATAGTAGGTTATGGAAGATCGGCGGTAGCAAGAGCATTTAAAGGCAGTCTGGTAGGAGTACATCCTATAGAATATGCGGCACAGGTACTTAACGGAGTAGTAGAGAAAGTACCTAATTTAAAGAAAGAGGATGTTGAGGATGTAATAGTCGGATGTGCTGTTCAGCATAAGCAGACATCAATGAATATAGCAAAGAGTATTTCCGTAAGAGCAGGTATGCCGGAGTCGGTATCGGGAGTAAGTATCAACAGATTTTGCTCTTCAAGCTTGCAGGCTATTGCATATGCATGCGGAAGCATCTGTGCAAATCAGGCTGATATGATTATAGCAGGCGGAGTTGAAGATATGACTGATACATTTGAGCCGTATCCGGTAGAGTATCAGGATGAATGGCTGAACGAGCATGCTCCGGGTGCATATATGGCGATGGGTATAACCGCTGAGAATATAGTTAAAAGATATAATATAAGCAGAAAACAAATGGATGAACTTGCACTTGAGTCTCATAAAAAGGCGGCAAAAGCAAGAAAAGAAGGTAAGCTTGCAAAATCAATTATACCTGTAGAAGTGGAAAGAGACGGTAAGAGTACTGTATTTGATATAGATGAGGGTATTCGAGAAGATACAACTATGGAGAGGCTTGAGAGTCTGAAGCCATGTTTTATCAAGGAAGAAGACGGTGGAACTGTCACAGCGGCAACTTCATCTCAGACATCGGATGCCGCAGCATTTGTAGCGGTGATGAGTGAAGATATGGCAAAGGAGAAGAATATAAAGCCTATAGCAAAACTTATCAGTTACGCGGTGGCAGGTGTGGATTCTACAGTTATGGGACTTGGTCCTATAAAAGCGGTTCCAAAGGCTTTAAAAAAGGCCGGACTTACAATAGAAGATATTGATGTATATGAGTTAAATGAGGCTTTCGCCGCACAGGTTATTCCATGTATAGATGAGCTGAAACTTGATAAGAGCAAACTTAATCCATATGGAGGAGCTATGGCACTTGGTCACCCTATGGGAGCGACAGGAGCTTTTCTTACATGTAAGGCACTTGACTATTTGATTGATAATAATAAGAAATATGCACTTGTTACCATGTGTATAGGTGGCGGAATGGGTGCAGCGGCAGTATTTGAGAGGTGTATGTAATGAGAGAAATAAACAGAGTAGCTGTAATAGGAGCAGGAGTAATAGGAGCAAGCTTTGCGCTTTTATTTGCTAAAAACGGACTTGAAGTAAATTTATATGATATATCAAAGGATGCACTTGATGCAGGCATAAATAATATAAGCAGGAATGTAGATACGCTTATAGATATGGGACTTGTTACACCTGAGGAAAAGAAGCATATACTTGAGAGAGTAAAGGTTTTTGAATCATTAAAGGATGCATTAAAAGATGTAGACTTTATCCAGGAAAACGGACCTGAAAGAATAAATATAAAGAGAGACATGTTAAAGGAAATAGAAGAGTACGCACCGACAGATGCCATATATTCAAGTTCCACATCGGGACTTTTGATATCGGATATTGCAAAGGAAGCAAAGTATGGTGAAAGGTGTATAGGAGGACATCCGTACAATCCGCCACATTTGATTCCGCTTATAGAACTTACATACACAGATAAGACTTCAAAAGAGTGTATAGAGGCAACAAAGAAGTTCTATGAGAGCCTTGGAAAAGAGGTAGTAATAATAAACAAGGAATGTCCGGGCTTTATAGCAAACAGGCTGCAGCTTGCCGTATACAGAGAGATGATCGATCTTGTTATGAGAGGGGTATGCAGTGCTGAGGATGCCGATAAGGCGCTTACCTACGGCCCGGGAATAAGATGGGCAATCTTCGGACACAACATGATAATGCAGCTGGGTAATCCTAAAGGTCTTACCGGAATGATGGAAATGCTTGGTGACGGCGGTGATGTATGGCTACGAGATATGGCTGACTGGAAGCATATACCGAGAGAAGAATATGCAAAAATAGCACAACCTTCCGTGGATGAGATGATGAAGAACTTCCCTGACTACAAAGGACACGACAACGCGTCCTGTGCCAAGTTTAGAGATAAATCACTTATTGAGATATTGAAATTACATAAAAAAATTTAAAATTGGCCTGGGAGAAATTATGGGTTGCAGTAAATATCCACATATGTTTGAGCCGATAACAATAAACGGAGTTACTTGGAAAAACAGAGTTATAGCATCACCTATAACTACCAATAGAGTAGTATATGAAGGAATGCCTACTCCGGAGGGTATAGATGTATATGAGACAAAGTCAAGAGGCGGTTTTTCACAGATTACAGTTACGGAATCATTTATAGACCATGAATACTCATGGCGCCATGAACATGGACTTGACACATGGTCAAGCCCGATGACTACATTTCATATGGAAACAATTATGACACTTACAGAGGCAATAAAGGCACATGGTGCTGTAGCTGCGTGCCAGTTAAATCACGTTGGTGCCATGAATCATCCTGATGCTATACCGGGACATAAGAATCCTATAGGTCCTTCAGCTTATGTACGAGAGGACGGAGTACAGGTTGAGGAAATGACTGTGGAGATGATGGAAAAGACTGCCAAACAGTGGGCAGAGGCCGCATGGAATTTGAAGGCACTTGGATTTCAGGTTATAAATCTTCATGGCGGACATGGTTGGCTCTTAAATCAGTTTATCTCACCTAAGTTTAACCATCGTACAGATGAATACGGCGGCAGTATGGAAAACCGTGCAAAGTTCCCTATCATGGTTTGTGACAAGATAAAAGAAGTATGCGGTAAAGATATGATTATTGAATACCGCCTTTCAGGTTCTGAGCGTATGGAAGGCGGAATGACGCTTGATGACGGCATTGAGTTTGCAAAAATAATTCAAGACCATGTAGATATTCTACATATAACATCAGGTGCTTATCAAGACCATGTAAATACAAAGGCGTTTTCTTCAATGTTTGATAAGCACGGTTGTAATCTTGATCTTGCAGAGGCTATAAAGAAAAATGTACATATACCGGTTGTTGCCGTAGGAGGATTTAACAGTCCGAAACAGGTTGAAGATGCAATAGCATCAGGTAAATGTGATTTCGTTGCTCTCGGTCGCCAACAGTTTGCAGATCCTGAGTTCGTTAATAAGACAAGAGACGGCATAGAAGATGAGATAGCTCCTTGCTTGCGCTGCTCATGTTTTAATCCTTTGGCTTCAGACCCTGATATAAGACCTATACCTTCTTTATGGCACTGTGCGGTAAACCCGTGGGGACAAAGAGAGTTAAGATGGCGAAATGCTCCTAAGCCTTTAAACAGCCGCAATGTAGTTGTTGTCGGTGGCGGTGTTTCAGGAATGTATGCCGCTGTTACAGCTGTCGACAGAGGACATAAGGTTACACTTATAGAAAAGTCGGATGTATTGGGAGGACAGCGTTGGTTCACTGAAATAGACAGTGATAAAGAAGCTTTGAAGGCTTTTAAGGATTCCATGATATCCCGTGTAAATCATCGTAATATAGATGTAAAATTTAATACTGAAGCTACTAAGGAATATATTGAGACATTAAAGCCTGACTATGTTATCTGTGCTGTAGGAAGTCATCCTTTCATTCCTAATATAAAGGGCATAGAGGCTGCAATTCATGCTACAGAGGCATATCTTAAGCCTGATGAAATAAAAGGTAAGAAAGTTATTATAATAGGCGGAGGAGCTATAGGCTGTGAATCAGGATATTTCTTTGCAAGTGAGTGGGGATGTAAAGTGGATATACTTGAAATGAGAGATCGGATGGCAAAAGATTCTTATCCTTCACAAAGAGCCGCACTGCTTCCACGTATGGAAAAAAGCAATATGGGACTTTATTGCAGCGTAAAAATAAAAGAGATAAAGCCTGACGGAGTGGTATTTGCCGATAAAGACGGGAAAGAACAATATGATAAAGCTGATGTTGTTATGTACTGCTGTGGAAGCAGACCTAATGACGATATAGTAAACAGCCTTTCGGGTGTATGTGACAGATTTGTTGTAACAGGTGATTCTAAAATTGCAAGAACAGTCAAGGAAGCAACATATGAAGGCTTCTGTGCAGCTATGGATATATTGTAAACAGAATATTAAAAATTATATAAGAGTATTGTAAAAGGGCTGTTGCACTAAAAAGTGTGACAGCTTTTTTGATGCAAAAATTTGTTATACAGATTTCATATAACAATAAGATTATTTAGAATTTCAGTGTTTGAATTGTGCATGTTAATATATAGACAATATTTAAAAGCAACGTTAATAACAATTTAAGGAGGATGTATATTTGAAAAATTTAACAGATTAACATAAATATTGAATTTTGAAAAATAAAAACTAAATAATATTTAAACTTAGACGGAGGAATATAAAATGAAACAAAAAAAGGGTGGGGATTTTTCATTTTGTAAAAAAGGTTGGACGGTAATAGGATTCCAGATTATATGGTTCTTCTTTATGACGGGAATGACTGTTGACGGACTCAACATTATAGTACCGGGGATTGCAGCATTCAGAGGTTGGGATCCCAACAGTATATTGGCATTTTCAACACCTGCATCGATTATCGCATTGCTGGTTTGTGTAATATGGGGAGGATTTTGCAAGAAATTCGGAACTAAAAATACAATGATTGTCACCATGGTTTTGGCAGGCATATCTACTATATGTTATGGTAATTCGGTCAGTATACCGATGTATGTAGTTTTTCTTATAGCAATGATTACATTTATTTCTGCATTTTCAGTTAATGTAGGTATGTCGATATGTGCAAACTGGTTCCCGACAAAAAAGGGAATTGTAATGGGACTTACAACAATAGGAATGAACCTGGCAAGTGCACTTATCAATCAGATACTGAATTTCTTTACAAATCTTTTCAATATAAGTGTGGCAATATCCATAATGGGTGTGGCAATACTTATAGTTGCGGCATTGACGGCAGTACTTATAAAGTCTACACCTGAAGAAGCGGGTGCATTGCCTGATAATGATGAGCATGTTGCAAAGGTCATACATGAAGAGGAAAGAATACAGGCATCATATTCTAAAGATATGGGTTATAAAGAAGCACTTACAAACAAATTTGTATGGATACTTGGAATAGGATATGGATGCTTCGGTCTTGCCACAGTAGGAATAATGTCACAGCTTGTAGGATTCTTTATGGATACTCGCGGTTACAGCATACAGGGTGCAATAAATGTTGTTACGATAGCGGCTATTATAGGAATTATCGGTTCAATAATCTGGGGTATAGTTGACCAGAAAATCGGCACAAGAATAACATCGATACTGTTCGGTATTTGGTACTTTATAGGCATATTATTGTTGTTATCAACTAATAATATAATCATGGCAATAGGCATTATAATGCTTGGATTTGCAATAGGTGGAAACGGCAACTTCCCACCGTCAATGGCAAGCTATATATTCGGAAGAAGAGATTTTGCTATAAGCTACAGCTGTATGAATATGATTGTAGGTATCACAAGGTCAATGGCCTTTGTAATATTGGCAATACTTAGAGCCAACTTCTCAGGGTATACGGTTCCTTATATTGTATTCGCCGTTATTTCATTGATTGGTGCGGCATGTATCTTAAGTGTTAAAGTTACAGGTATAGTCGGTAAGGAAGTCAATGTGGAATTGGGAAAATAATAACGGTAAAAGGTCGGCGTCAAAAGTCGGCCTTTTTAATTTATATATTTTATTTAATATTTACTACAAAAACTTGTACAAAGATAGAGAATTAATTGTTAGTCAGCGGAGTTTATTCGTCATAATATATTAGTAGAAACAAATTGTGGGTAGTTGTTATAGTAATAAATTTAAAGTAGGAGGATTATGACAATAGAAGAATTACAGCTTGGTTTTGATAGAATCAAGGCGGCGCAGGAATGTAGAAATCTTATGGGTAAATATGCATATCTACATACGGCTATGAGACATAGAGATTTGTTAAATCTTTGGGCAGATCGTGATGATGATATTCTGGCTATGCCATGGGGATATTATCTTGGAAAAGATGGTGTAAAAAATTGCTATTTGATTGACCATGGAGATAGAAGTGATGAAAAGGTACAAAACAGCCCGATTTTTAAAGGTGGAATGATGATGCATGCTATGGACACTTCAGTTCTGGAAGTGGCAGGTGACGGTAAAAGTGCTAAGGGTATATGGTTAAGTCCGGGGCATGAGAGTTGCTTTATACCTGATTTCAGTGCTATTCCGAATTGGAAAAAAGGGGATCCGTTGCCTAAGGATGTGAAGTTGTTGTCTTCCTGTGAGTGGGCATGGAGTAAGTATTATGTGGACTTTATTTGCGAAGACGGAAAATGGAAGTTTTGGAAGATGAGACTTTGGCCAATTTATAAAACGGATTTTTATATGTCTTGGACAAATCATCCGGAGATGGAACCTACGGATTTTCCGTTTCATAATTTCAAACCTTCACCACAGAAGCCGTGGGAGTGGGGAAAAGATAATATCTATCCGATAGACGAACCGGAGATTCCCACACCATATGAGCATTATGAGGATAATATCCCGTCACTTTGGGATAAGTATATTTAGGAGGATTTAGATGGAAGAGCAGAAGAAACTGGAAAATATACTGTATCGTTTGCGGGCACAGGAAAGTTGTAGAAACTTGATAGGAAAGTTATGTTATCTGCAAGCAACACATGAATCCCGTAAGATAATAGACTTGTGGTCCGAAAGGGAGGATACAAAACTTGTAGTATTTGGGCATATATACAATGGAGCGGAAGGAATAAAAAATTATTATTTAAAAGATTTTGGTGACAGAGAAATATTAAACGACAGTCTGAAAGGACAGCTTATTTTATCAGAATATGATACGGAAGTTATAGAAGTTGCAGAGAACCTAAAAACTGCAAAAGCTTCGTTTTTGTCTCAGGGTCATGAGACATTTGTAGATGAGCAAGGCTGTGGAAGAGCTGTATGGTCATGGAATAAGATCGGAGCAGATTTCATTTTTGAAAACGGGATATGGAAGATATGGCATATAAGATGGTATGCCCTGATGAGGGGAGCTTTTGGAGAAAGTTTTGCAAGTAATGATATCAATATAGGATTTTCATCTGGTTTTAAATATTGTACAGACCGAGTTGATGAATGGAAATATACATCTGAATCATTATACCCTGAAAATGAACCGGAAATTCCCCAAAAATACAAAAGCTATGGAGAGGAATAAAAATAATGGATTTAAATAATTTAAAATTGCAGGCGGAAAGATTGTCGGCATTGCAGGAAATAAGAAATCTTATGGGTAAATACTCATATCTTCATACTGCTTTCAGGAATGTGGAATATGTTAAGCTTTGGGCAAAAAGAGATGACAGTCTTTTGATTATGCCGTTTGGAAAATTTCAAGGTTTCGAAGCAATCAGGCATTGTTATGTGGATATGCATGGTGATAGAAATGACGTAGAAGTAAGAAATCAACTGAAAGGTTTTATGATGGTTCATTTGATGAATACAGAGGTCATTGAAGTAGCGGAGGATGGAAAGAGTGCGAAAGGCTCATGGATTTCTCCGGGAATTGAAGTGGCGCCACAAACCGGAAAAGAAGGAGGAGCTTGGTGTTGGGGTAAGTATGAGGTTGATTTTATAAAGGAAGAGGAATGGAAGTTTTGGCATATGACATTGTATCCTGTGTTTCTTACTCCATATTCAAAAAGTTGGGGAAGAAACTTGGATAATAAGATGGATGGACAGATGCTTTTAGAAGATCCGTTATGTCAGCCACCGGACAGTCCGATGTGGGAATATGGTCCAAACAGTGTATATCCCGAGAATCAGCCAAGGATCCCTGAATCTTATAAAACTTTTCAGCATTCGTGATTATATTTATTAAGGAGGGTTTATGTTTACAAGTGTTCCGGTATCTACCGGTATTTTAGTGTTCAGCATAGTATTGTTTGTGGTTCTTTGTTATCGTGGCTTGCATACCGCTACAGCGGCTCTTCTTTGTTCGGCTATTTTAGCACTTGGGACGAAGGACGGATGGGTAGTATCGATTACAGAAACTTGGACCGGAGGTGTAGGAGAATTTGCAAAGCAGTACGGTCTGCCTTTTATGTCTGCAGGAATATTTTCTTTTTTGATGAGAGAGACTAGAAGTGGTGAGGCTGTAGGTAAGACATTGACAGGTGCAATAGGTGGTGACAATTCTCCGTTTCTATTGGCGGGAGTTGCGGCGATTTTGCAGTTGGCAGGTATAAATACATATATATTTGTAGTAGCTACTATGGCATTTTCTTTAATGAAGGCGGCTGATCTTCCTATATATATAGGATATGCGGCGGTTGTGGCAGTTCCGCCAATCGTGTCATTTACATTGCCGGGTGTTACAGCTTTACCTAATATTTTGCCAACGGAATTCTTGGGTACGACCACTTGGGCGGCGCCGGGACTTTCTTTTGCAACAGCGGTAGTAGGTATTCTGTTGGCGTATTTATATTTGAGACATTTGATCAAACAGGCAAGAAAGAAGGGGATTGGATACACCACAGATGCCGCAAATGAATATGGGTTTAATAAGGAGTTTGGTGATGTAGAGACGCCGGCTTTTTGGAAGGCTATATTACCTATAATCTTTGTAATAGCAATAACTACGGTTTTTCAGTTGGTGTTGAAAATAGATGCTATGAAATCTTTGATTATAGGTATGTGGTTAGCCGCGGTACTTATTATTATCTTAAACCCTAAGACTATATTTAAAAATATCGGTATATGGCGTGCACTTTCCGGAGGAACTACAGAGATGTTTCCTTTTATAATGATGGCAGGGTGCGTATTCGGCTTCGGTATGGTGGCACAGAAATCGGCTTGTTTTGATTTCTGGTTGGATAAGATAATGTCTATCAATGTAAATCCATATATAACAGCCTGGTTATCGGTATGTTTAATTGCAGGATTGTGTGCAGACGGTATTTCCGGAATGGTTATGTGGCTAGGAGTTTTTGGAGGAAAATTCAGTGCGATGCCGGGAGTAAATCCACAGGCACTTCACAGAATAGTGGTATCCGCTTCAACTACTTTTGATTCTCTACCACACTCACCTATGCTTGCACAAGGAATGGCGGTATTTAGAACGAACTATAAGGAGTCGTATAAATACAGTTTTATTTTAACAGTATTATTCCCGTTGATCTTCAGTTTTGTAGCAGTAATAGGAGCAATAATTTTTTACTAATTATTAAATTAAAAAGTTCTCGGTTGTTTGTGTAACTGAGAACTTTTTTGTATAAAAAAGATGTTGAGAACGAAAAAATAGAACTCAACATCCATGTATTATATAAAGTCCAGTGCCGCATGATACCCGTCAAATGTAGCGGATTGAACGGTTCCGACTTTTACACAGTCACCGACCGCTCTGACATAGGGAGCAAAATCCTTTAGTTGTTCCAAAAGATTATTACATGGCTTCATACCTACAGCATATACTACAGAGGAAGCCGGAATAAAATTTGCTTTCCCGGTTGGATCTTCAACGTGTAGACCGTCTTTTGTAATTTGAATTACTTTACTTTGTGTGAAATATTGTATAGTGGTTTTTTCAAATGCTTCCATCATGCCCTCTTTATGCATCCAATTAGCTTCAGGAGCTATGGTGTCCTTTGCCTCAACAATTTTCACGTTGTGACCTCGTTCCGCCAAAAACAAACCGACTTCACATCCTACAAGACCACCTCCTATAATTGCTATATCATTTGACAGTTTTTCAAGTTGAGTGTAGGCTGTAAGTGCATGACAAACATTTGGAAGGTCAAGTCCGGGTATTGGAGGAACTATCGGAGTTGATCCGGTTGCTATAATAATGCCGTCAAACTGAAAAAGACCGATATTATTTTTGTTTATTTCAGTATTATATATGACCTTGATATGCAATGTATCAACCATATGAATTAGATATTCTTTGTATCTGTGTAAATCCTCTTTCAAAGAATCAAAATCTGTAAAGCTTAAAAGTCCGCCAAGTGTACTTTCTTTAGTAGCAATCATTACTTTATGTCCTCTTTGAGCTGCGGTAACAGCGGCTACCATACCGGCGACACCTCCTCCTACTATGAGGAGTTTTTTTGATTTGGTAGGTACGGGTGTTAAAGCATTCAATCTGAATTCTCTGCCTGTTCTCGGATTGACACTGCATACAAAATGCTGTCCTGTGTGCATACCTGTAAGGCAGTTAAGGCACCTGACACAAGGGATGATTTCTTTTTCAAGTCCATTTTTTGCTTTTTCAGGAAAATAAGGATCTGCAATTATTGCTCTTGTCATTGCAATAATATCAGCTTCCTGATTTGCTAAAATGTTTTCAGCCATTTGAGGATCGGAAATGGCACCAACTGTAATTACAGGTGATTTTACATGCTTTTTGATTTCTTTGGCATAGTGAACATTTACGCCATGTGGAAGAAAGATTGTAGGATGTGTGTGTACCGCCTGTCTTTCTACAGTATCAAGTGCAGCCGAAACATGTATAAGATCCACCTTGTCATCAATAAGTTGAGCAAAGGCTATACCTTCTTCTTTTGAGAGTCCACCTTCAATTTCTTCAGAGCCGCTCATGCGATATTCTATTAAAAAATCATTACCGACTGCTTCTCTGACATGGTCAACTACCAATAGAGGAAATCTAGCACGGTTTTCAAGACTTCCACCATAATTATCACTACGTGTATTATAGAGTGGTGAAAGGAACTGGTCTAACAGCCAACCATGACCGCCATGTATAACACACATATCAAAACCTGCAGTTTTTAGGAGTTGTGCAGCCTTAGCAAAGTTTTCAGCTACGTGAAAAATCATTTTTTCATCCATAGCTTCTACCAAAACTCCGTCAGGGCGAATAAATGATACAGGTCCGATAGGATTTTTTCCGGCTATTGCCTGTGGAGGGTTCACGAATCCTCCGTGATTTAATTCAAGTGAAGCTTTTGCATCATGTTCATGAATAGCAGTTGCAATTTCTGAAAGAAATGGCAGTGACTCGTAGCTTAGATTAAAGCTTCTTGGATTGGATGGAGCGTGTTCTTTATCTACAGGAGTATCTCCTACTGTTACAACGGCAGCACCTCCTCTAGCTTTTTCCGCATAGTAGCCAATCATATCGGTAGTTGGAAATCCGTTGGCATCCATAGAGCATATCATATTTGGCGCAGAAAAAATTCGATTTTTAAATCGTATATGTTTTACAAATAAGGGTTCAAATAAATGAGGAAATGTTCTCATAAAACCTCCTTTCATAAACTTAGTTTATCATTGTTATTGAAAAGAGAATAACAAAAGATATTATTTTTTTACTTTTATAAATAGTTGTAGGTTTTAAACAATGTTGCATTTTCTTGCTTTTTTAGAGGCTTCATAGGATAATGAAATCATACACAGATTTGGTGAATTATTTTAGTCGGTCAAGATTGAAAATAAAGGGAGATATGATGAATGAATTAGATATTACCTGCTTTTTGTCAGTGGCAAGAACAGGCAGCTATGAGCTTACTATGGAAGAATTGTCTATTACTCCATATATACTGGAAGCCAAAATACAAAGGTTAGAAGAGGAACTTGGATGTGAGCTGTTTTATAAGAATTATCACAAAATCCGCCTAACTGTTGCCGGTAGATATTATTATGATTTTTTTTCGAACTTGGAAAGAAAGCTTGGGATTGCTGAGAGTATTCTTGGAAAGGATGGTAATGATCCTGTAAAGATATGTATCAGTACAAGTCCGGGTATTACAAGGTGTATGGGCAATAAGCTGCATAAAATAAATAAGAATATGGGAGAGCAGGTTGACTATGCCGTTATTTCAGAAGAGGAAGTAAGGGAGTTGGTTTCAGGTTCAGAAGCGGATATTTTATTGACTACACGATTTTTTACAAAAAGGCTTCCGATAGTTTCACCTGTTGAATTTTTATGGGAAGAACCGATGTATTTAATATATAAAGATAAGATTGATGAAGATGATATGGAAATTTATAAAAAAATTCAAAAGGAAAGGTTTCCGTATTTAACAGTATTACCTGAGGGGTTTACAGAAGAGAGCATGAGTGAGCATGTTTATCTGGAATGTGCAAAACTTGGATTTCGCCCCAATAATATTCATTTTTTACCGAATATGGATACTGTAGGTATCAATATTGCTTATGGAAACGGTTTTACCTTGGCTCCAAAGCCTTGTTTCTCGAAAAAAAGCAATATTTTCAGATATATATCTACAAAAAGAAGTATATCCGTTATGGCAGTATTACCAAGGGGTAATAAAAGCCCGAAGATACAAAAGGTTTTGGAATATTTGAGGGAGGAATAGATATGAATACTGTGCAGATACAATGTTTTTTGGATTTCGCCCCAATAATATTCATTTTTTACCGAATATGGATACTGTAGGTAT
>NZ_CALLVU010000100.1 GCF_938015485.1 uncultured Lachnoanaerobaculum sp.
CCGGGGTTACCCTTAATCATATTTCTGATAAAAAATGACATCACTTTACCTATTTTCGGGAAGTTGAGGTTATACTTTTCTCTTGCTACTTCATATCTGCGTTTTAAGTCAAGATATGCAGGTGATTTTGAAGCCACCGAGTTTGAAAGTGAGGAAAGTTTGTCCTCAATATCGGCTTTTAATACAGCCAGAGTTATTTTGCCGCCTGAGATATATTCATTGGCTCTGTTTACCTGATTGGATACACTGTCTCTGATACTTGTCAGCTTGCTTTGAGTTTCGCTGACAAAGCCCTCAGCCATACCTGATAGTTTCGCTCCGACTTCGCCGAATTCGGACTTGGCTTTCATAAGAGTTGCATATGCTCTTGCAAGGCTGAATGCCGCCTTGACAGACAGAAGTAAATCTGAAAAAAAGATAATACTTATAATAATTACAGATGTTTTCAGTGTGGTTTCAGCCAATGAGGAGACAAATTTGTATACATTTACCTGCAAAAAATCTGTAAGTGCAACGGATAAAAAGCCCCAGGCTATAGAGGTGGAAAGTGATATATAGCCGTTTAAATTAATCTTATGGTCACTGTAGTCCCAATATTTTACTTTAAAAAGTTTTTCCATCACATAACCTGTGATATATTCAAGTACGGTTGCGGCAATCATTCCCGAAAAATATACCTCAAAGATATTTCCCTGAAACGAGTCTGTAATTATAAGTACAAATATGGCACCGAAAGCATATATCGGTATATAAGGCCCTCTTAAAAAACCTCTGTTTTCAAGTCTTTTGTTTTTGATACTTGCGTAGCCGCTTTCAAAGCACCATCCGAAAAAACAATATATGTAAAAAAATGCAATCCATTGCAGTAAAGTATATTTTGTCATGTCCGCCTCCAATGTAGTAATGATATCATAGAGAGGATGTATCTACAAGTTATCAAAATTCATAAAATATTTTAAAAATTAACTATAAGACATTATTTTATGCTATAGTATGATATCGGGGTTTAAAGCCTTGAAATTGAGAGAATATTATAACAGGCATGATTGCCTTTAAAGGAAAAGTGGATATATGAAAGTAAGTATATGCTGTATTACCTACAACCACGGTAAGTATATTAAAAAGGCTATAGATTCTTTTCTTGCACAGAAAAGGGATTTTGATATAGAGATTTTGATAAATGACGATGCATCCACAGACGATACTGCGGATATTATAAGAGAATATGAAAAAAAATATCCTGATATTATAAAGCCGATTTATCACGATGAGAATATGTATTCAAAAGGGGTGACCAATCCGAGCGGAGTATATAACTTTCCAAGGGCAAGCGGTGAGTACATAGCAATGTGTGAGGGAGACGACTACTGGTGTGACGATGAAAAGCTTAGGATGCAGGTAGAGATTCTTGATAAGAATAAGGATATAAGCTTTTGTTTTCATGCCGCCAAGGTTGAAAATCTGGACAACACTTTTTCGCCGAATCTTATCAGACCGTATGAGAAAAGTATGCGAATCGGCGCAAAGGAAGTGATAAATAAAAGAACACACTATCCTACAGCATCGCTGCTGCTTAGAACCGAGTATATGAAGAGCCTGCCTCAGTACTATTTTGACTGTAAGGTGGGGGATATTCCTATGCAGATAATCTCTGCAAAATACGGTGACGCTTACTACATTGACAGAGTGATGAGTGTATACAGGATGGGAGTGCCTACATCTTGGACGGCTTCACAGTTTAGCGGAGACTATAAGAAAAAGCAGGAAGATTACTATCAAAATATGAAACAGATGTATGAGGCATATGATAAGGATTCGGACTATCGTTTTCACAGTGAAGTGGAGGCTGCCAAAAAGAGACTGCGTTTCCTTACCTATGTAAATGTGAGAGATTTTAAAAATATTCTTTCAAAGCGTTACAAAAATGAGTATAAGGAGCTTGATTTCAGAGAGAGATTTTTTATAAAGTTTGAGTATTTTTTACCGGGTGTATACAATCTGGTAAGAAAGGCGGCATTAAGTTTAAAAAAATAATTTGGAGGTATATGGATTTTTTTAAAAAGATAAATTTTATAAAAGTATTAAAGATTGCAATCGGTACCGGTATTGCCATACTGATTGCCGAATTTTTGGGATTAAAATATGTAAGTTCAGCCGGAATCATAACGCTGCTCAGTATACAGGATACAAAGAAATCCACTATCAAGATTGCGCTAAAGAGAATAGCGGGATTTGTAGTATCAATGTTTATAGCCTTTGTTGCATTTAATCTGATAGGCTATAATGTGCCTGCGTTTATCTGTTATCTTTTGGTATTTGTATCTATATGTATAGCTTTCGGAATGTATGAGAGCCTTTCCCCATGTGCGGTATTGGTCACACATATAATGTCCGAAAAGTATATGAATATAGGTGTTGTAAGAAATGAAGCACTGCTGATGCTTATAGGCGCTTCAGTAGGTATAATCTTAAATATGTATATGCCCAGAAACCTTACACATATAAGAGAGTATCAGGCAAAAATAGAAGATGAGATAAGGATTATACTTGATAAGCTTGTAGTATTCTTAAAGGATGAGAAGGAAAAGCTTGAGTATGATTTTGATTCTTTGGAAAAAATAATAGATGATGCCGTTGCAAAGTCATATACGGATAAAGATAATATACTCAGCTACGACTTGAAATATTTTATCGACTATATGGAGATGAGAAAATCACAGATAATGGTTTTAAGATATATCTTTATGCAGGGAAGTACAATGAACTCAAGACCTACACAGGCAAGAGATATAGCCGATCTTTTGCAAAACCTTATACCTAAGCTTCATGAGTCAAACAATGCCGTGAATGCACTGCTTGACTTATACTTTGTGAAAGAAAAGCACAGGTCAAGCGAATTACCTAAAACCGTTACGGAGTTTGAAGACAGAGCCACATTGCGTTCGGTATTGGTAAATATAGAGCAGTTTTTGGAGATAAAAAGAGAGTTTGTAGAGAATATAAGCGAAGAAGAAAAGAAGATGTTTTGGAAGTAGGAGATACTATGGCAAAAAAATATTATGCGGTGAGAGCGGGAAGAAAGACGGGAGTATTTACAACCTGGGATGAGTGTAAAAGTGCCGTGAGCGGATTTTCAGGTGCCGCATATAAAAGCTTTACAAATAAAGATGATGCGCTTGACTTTGTAAACGGCAGTGTAAAGAAAGCTGATAAAGAAGATGAAAAACAGTCGGAGGCCTTTGCATATGTGGACGGAAGTTATGACGATACCACAAAGTCATATTCCTACGGAATGGTGATGATGCACGGAGAAGAGGAGCTTCACTTTTTTAAAAAGTTTGAACAAGATGATATGAGCGATATGAGAAATGTTGCAGGTGAGATAGAAGGTTCTATGGCGGCTATGAAGTATTGTATGGATCATAATATAAAGAGTATCAGTATTTTCTATGACTATGAGGGAATAGAAAAGTGGTGTAACGGCGACTGGAAAGCAAAAAAAGAAGGTACAAAGAGGTATGTAAAGTTTTATGAAGATGCAAGCAGGCACGTAGATGTGGACTTTATAAAGGTAAAGGGGCATTCCGGAGATAAGTACAACGATTTGGCGGATGAACTGGCAAAGAGAGCACTGGGACTGATATAAAAAAATCGGAGAAAAAACTCCGATTTATTTTGCAGTATTCTTTTCAAAAAGACCGAGTCTTTTAAAGACCATGTCATAACCGTCGTTGCCGTAATTTAAAGAACGATTTACTCTGGAGATGGTGGCTGTAGAAGCACCTGTTTCTTCAGCGATCTCAAGATAAGTCTTTTTCTCACGCAACATCTTTGCTACTTCATACCTTTGAGAGAGTGAGAGCAACTCATTTACGGTGCAAACATCCTCAAAGAAGGTATATAATTCTTCTTTATCGTTTAATGTAAGGATGGCGTCAAATAGATGGTCTACCGCGTCTGTCCTAATCTTGTTATTCATAACTAATGCTCCAATCAAATAATACTTATATTTTAGCATTTTAACTTGTAAAAGTAAAGTTTGGACAAAATAATATTTTTAGTGATTTACAGTTGAAAAAATGGTATCATAATATAATATTGTTTAAAATCGAATAACCCCGGAGGGAATTTATAAAAATGACAGATACTATATTAAGTTTGGAAAATATCGAAAAAAGTTTTGACGGAGAAAAGGTTTTAAAAAACATCTCTCTTGATATAGGTAGAGGAGAGTTCGTCACTCTTTTGGGCTCAAGCGGTTGCGGAAAGACCACCACAATAAGGATAGTTGCAGGTCTTTTGACGCCTGACAGCGGCAAGGTAATATTAAACGGTAAAGATATCACAATGCTTGCACCTGAAAAAAGAGATGTAAACACGGTATTTCAAAACTATGCTCTTTTTCCGCATATGAATGTGGAAAAGAATATCGGATACGGATTGAAATTGAAAAAAATGCCTGCAAATGAGATAAAGGCTGAAGTGAAAAAGGCACTTTCACTTGTACAGCTTGAAGGATTTGAAAAGAGAAATCCGTCACAGCTTTCAGGCGGACAAAAACAAAGAGTGGCAATAGCCAGAGCCATTGTAAACAAGCCAAGTGTACTTTTACTGGATGAACCTTTGGGAGCCCTTGACCTTATGCTTAGAAGACAGATGCAGACTGAACTTAAAAAGCTTCAAAAGGCACTTGGAATAACCTTTATATACATAACACATGATCAGGAAGAGGCTCTTAATATGTCGTCAAGGATAGTGGTGATGAGAAACGGCAATATTGAGCAGATCGGTACTCCGAGTGAAGTATATGACACTCCGAAGACGGCCTTTGTTGCCGAGTTTGTAGGCGGAGCGAATCTGTATAATGACGGTAAAAGGCTGTTTGCAATAAGATCCGAGCATGTAAGACTCGGAGTGGGAGACTATGACGGAGTGGTTGTAGAAAACAGTTTTACGGCAGGACTTTCCAAAGTAAAGGTAAGATTAAAAGACGGACAGGAAATCACCTCATCGCATATGGGTATGAATATAAATCTGAAAATCGGAGATGAGATAAGTATCGGCTGGGATAAGAATGATATGGTGGAGGTACAAGGTGAAAAATAAAAAGATAAAAGAATATCTGCTTAGAATACCTATATACGCTTTCACACTGCTTTTTGTAGTGTTACCGCTTGTATATATGGTGGTAATCAGCTTTTTGACCAAAGCAAGTACATGGGGATTTGACCTTACACCTACACTTGACAACTATAAGAAGGTATTTGAACCTTTTTATTTGAATATATTTTTGCAGTCCTTAAAACTTGCGCTGGCTTCTACACTACTTGTTATACTGATAGGGTATCCTTTCGGATACTTTATGGGCAGACTTGATATGAAGTGGAAGAGAAGGATGATGATGCTTCTGATGATACCTTTTTGGACAAGCGGACTTATAAGGCTGAACGGATGGATTATTATCTTCAGAAGCAACGGTGTACTTGACAAAGTTTTGATGTTTCTTGGAATAACCAAGTCACCTCTAAAGCTTTTATATACATATCCGGCCGTACTTGTAGGTATGGTGTACTTTTTGCTGCCTTTTATGATATTGTCGGTGTACTCAAGTGTGGAAAAGATGGATTGGAGCCTGATAGAGGCGTCCAGAGACTTGGGTGCAAGCAAAACGGAGGCATTCCTTACAGTTACGCTAAGACTTACAATGCCGGGATTGTTAAGCGGAGTGGTGCTTACATTTGTGCCTAGTATGGGACTTTTCTATATCTCGGATATTCTCGGCGGAAACAAGATAGTGCTGATAGGCAGTGTTATAGTGGAGCAGCTGACAAAGCTTAGAAATATTCCTTTTGCGGCGGCACTCAGTGTGATACTGATGTTGCTCACTACATTATTCCTTAGGATATACAAAAGAATTTCAGGCACAGGAGAATTGGAGGGATTATTTTGAAAAAGGTATCAAAAGCTGCCGTTATATTTTTGGCTGTAATAACTGTTTTAAACTATCTCCCTATTATTTTAACTGTAGTATATTCTTTTAACAAGTCAAAGCTTTCAAGTGTGTGGGAAGGTTTCTCACTTGACTGGTATAAGATGCTTTTAAGAGACGGAGATATAAAGAAAGCACTTTTAAACAGTATAATACTTGCGTTTCTTGCATGTGTACTTGCACTTATAATAGGTGTGAGTGCGGCACTTGCAATGAGAGAAAAGAAAATGTTTTTTGACGATTTTATCAGTAATTTTGCATCTCTGCCTATAATGATTCCGGAGATTATACTCGGAATGGTTTTTATGGCTATATTTTCATATATGAACTTGCCCTTCGGTTTTGTGACAATGACTATTGCACACGCCTCATTCTGTGTTCCCTATGTATTCCTTATTGTAAGAGCAAGACTTATGGGAATGGACTTATCACTTGAGGAGGCGGCAAGGGACCTTGGCGCAAGTGAACTTGAAACTTTCAGAGATGTAACATTACCATATATATTGCCGGGAATTGCATCCGGATTATTATTATCGTTTGCAATGTCGTTTGATGATGTGGTAATATCTATATTTACTACCGGTCCTTCTGTGAATACTCTTGCCATCAAGATATACACAAAGATGAAAACCGGTATTACCCCTGAAATAAATGCTCTTGCTACTGTTATCTTAGTGATTACCGTGCTGATCATATTTATTTCAGAAAAAACAAGGAAAGATTGACTTTTCAACAACATTTATTTGGAGGTAATTAAATGAAATCTAAGGTATTAGGTTTGTTGGGCCTTGGTGCGATACTTGCACTTACAGGTTGCGGACAGAGCGGTAACAGTGCCGGGGCTTCTTCACAGGCTCAAAGCAGCGAAGCGGGTAAGGCTGATGAGAGTCTTAAGGGAACTACACTTAATCTGTATACTTGGGACGGTATGTTCCCACAGGAAGTGTTGGACGGCTTCACAAAAAAGACAGGTGTAAAGATAAATTATACCAACTTCGACTTGGATGAGACAATGCTTGCAAAGCTTGAAGAGACAAAGGGCGGTGACTACGATGTAGTTGTGGCAGATGATTATATAGTACAGCTTGCTATAAAGGACAGTCTTGTAACCGAGCTTGACAAGTCAAAGATTTCCACATACGGCAATATCAATCCGCTGTTCCAAGGTAAGTTCTATGACCCTGACAACAAGTATACTCTGCCTTACGGTGCAGGAATTCCTTTAATTGTATACAATCCTGAGACTGTAAAGACGGAGATTACAGGTTATGAGGATCTTTGGAAGCCTGAGTTGGCAGGAAATGTAGGTATTGTAGGAAATTATCGTGTAATAGACGGTATTGCACTGAAGACTTTAGGATACTCTTTCAATACAAATGATTTGACACAGATACAGCAGGCAGGAGATAAGCTTATGAATCTAGCTCCCAACATTCGTCTTATCAATGACAACAATCTTCAGGACTATTTGTTAAGCGGTGAGGTAGGAGCCGCATTTATGTATACTTCACAGGTAACTCAGGCACTTAAGGCAAACCCTGAGCTTAAAACGGTTTATCCGAAAGAGGGTCTTGGCTTCGGTGTAATGGCAAGCTTTATACCTTCAAAGGCACCGAACTCGGCAGCGGCTTATGCGTTCCTTGACTATATCAATGAGCCTGAAGTTGCGGCAAAGTGCTTTGAGTATATCGGCTACTTTGTTACAAACAAAGCGGCAGAGCAGTATGTATCTGACGACTGGAAGAATCTCATAGTATTTCCTGAAGATAAGGTTTCACTTATTGAAAACGGAGAACTTATTGAAAATATCAGTGATGAGGCAAGTGAGCTTCACAACAAGATTTGGGAGGAGTTCAGACAAAAAACAAACTAAATTCAGACAAATTAGGCATAGCCTGCTAACGGGCTATGCCTTTTAAATTATATCAATCGTCATCTTCATGTATAAGTTCGGTACTTGGGTTTTGCGGTGGGAATATTATAGAAAATACTATAAATCCGATAAATGCAAATACCAGCCCCGGTATAATTGCCTGACTGAAGTGTAAGCCGAACAGATAACCTTTTGAAATATGCTCAAGGTAAACGACCACAATCGTTCCGCAAAGCAAAGAAGCGATGGTTCCGGCCTTAGATGCTTTCGGCCAGTAATGTCCTAGTACATACGGGAAGAAGGAGCCTGCCGCACGGAGTGTGAAACAGAACATCAATATTGATACGATACTCTGTGTATTAAAGAGTGCAATAAACATTGAAAGTACTCCAACTATAATCATAGTAATCTTGGTGACATTCATGACTTCAGTGCTGCTTGCCTTAGGTTTTATATATATTTTGTAGATATCATTGGCAAATATTGAACCTGCTCCCAGAAGGTCCGAGTCGGAACTTGACATTGTGGCTGAAATTACACCTGAGAAGAGCAGACCGCAGATAATTGCAGGCATTGTACGAATTGCCAAGATCGGCAGAGCATATCTTGCACCTACAGCTGCAAATTCACTGTCTGAGAATTTGCCCATATTTATAAGAGCCAGAACAATAATACCCAGTACTGTAGGAATAAAAGCGTAAATAAAGTTAATCAGTGCGGCAAGCCAAGCACCCTGTTTTGCGGCGGTTTCATTCTTGGCCGCATAGAAACGGGATACGGCTTCCTGTCCTACGGAAAAGGTTCCGACATACATGATAACCAGTGAAATAATTCCGAACAGATCGTATTTTGCAAAGATATTCATAGTCTCTTTAGGGACATTTGAAACAACCGCATTCCATCCTCCGGCATACCCAAGCGCAAAAGGTACTGCTGCAAGCATACCTAAGATAATCAAAAATACCTGTACAAAGTCTGTTAAGGTTACACTCCAAAGACCTCCCATAATAGAATAGACGGTTACAACCACAGCCACTATAATAACCGAGACCTTGTAGCCAAGCCCCAGCATTGTGGATAGAATAACTGAAGAAGCGATAAACTGTCCTGCAGTAAGTCCTACCAGCGGAAGCAACATGATAACAGCTGTTATAAGTCCCGACTCCTTACCGTATCTCCTTCGAAAATACTCGGGAACCGTTTTTACTGTGGCCGCACGGAATTTCGGAGCGACAAATGAGAGTATTACAAAGGCAAGTCCCATAGTGATAATATACCAAGCAGCGCTTAAACCGTAGCCTGACATACCGTTTTGTACTACTCCGAGAGAGCTTCCTCCTCCTATCTCGGTGGCTGCCAGAGTTCCGGCCATAAGCAGCGGACCGAGTCGCCTTCCTGCAACCATGAAATCAGTATTGCTGTTAATCTTGGTGGATGAGTACCATCCTATAAAGAGCATGGCAATCAAATAAACTACTACAACAGCTGTTACAATCCAATTTGCACCCATAAAATAACTCCTTTCTGTATTCAATTGTAGATACAACTTCCTTTACTTAGTATTCTAATAGAGAAATGATTGAAATACAAGCAAAAAAGACCATGCAAAAGTTAAACTTTCACATGGTCTTTATTAGGTTTGATTATTTTCCCTGCATTATCGGGTCTGTCGGGTCAAAGTGCTGTGAAGCAGGTATAGGCTGCTCGATAGCGTCTTTTTCTACAGGTCCCTTTGTAGAGTAGTCTGTGTATACGGTTACAGGTGTTCCCATAGGTGTGTTGTAGTAAACCCAAGCCGCATCACCTGCACGAAGTCTCAAACATCCGTCGGATCTTGCATCGTCCATATAGTTGTAAGTAGCAGGATCGAGTCTGTTTGAATCACCCTTATCATAGTAGATAAGTGAGTGAATGATATAACCGTCCTTAAATCTTGAAAGGAACTGGCAATATATATTATCATGCATTATTTTCCATCTGTATTTTACATATGTCTTGAAGTTACCTTCAGGTGTGGCAGGTCCGTTGGTTGACATAAATGTCTTGAACGGGATGATATAACCGTTGTCGCCGTCCTTAGCCATTATATACATTGTCATGGTAGCCTTATTGAACTTAATCTGATAAGAGCTCTGAAGACCCATAACAGGCTCAAGATCCTTTACAACGGCGCCGGTATTCTCGTCAAGGTAGTACTTATATCCGTCAATATACTGCCATCCCTTTTGCTTTGCACCGTCTTTGAAATAGTACTGGTCATTGTTGTAGAATGCCCATCCGGTATATGCATTGGCTGATGAGTACTGAACCTGTCCGTCGGCGTCAAGGTAAGTACCCTCATATACAGGAGCCTCCATAAGTACCTTTGTAGGTTCGGTGAAATCTGTATGCTTATCCCAAAGAGTAAGCTTAAGAGCTACAATATATCTGTCAGTACCGATAGTACCGAGAGTCTGACCGTTCTTTGCCCAGTCAAGTACAGTACCGTCATTTAAAACAGCCTTATAATAAAGGTCACTTCTTACACCTGTGTAACCCTTTACTCTTATCTGAACCGCCTGAACTTTATTCTCAGGATCCGTATTGTTTTCATTCTCCTTTGAGTTCATCCAGTTTGACCAACCGGTTTTAATATTATAAGTTCTGAAATAATATCTGCCGATACCTGAGTGGTCTAAGAAAAGATTGTTGAAGCCGTCCTTAGAGTAAGCGTGAGCGCTTGTATTTGATTCCGCAGCGGATATATCCTGACCTGCAGCATTTCTTAAAACATAGTGAACCATCTGAGTCTCACCGAGTACAGGCTCAGGGTTTGTATTTCCGTTACCTACATTGCCGAATCCCGCGTTGGCGACTACACTGTCAAGATCCAGGTTCTCCGGAACTGTAACATTGTTTACAGTAGACGGTATATGCTCATTAGGTGATGAAACTTCACCTGTGCCGGCGTTATTTGAAGTAGTATTTGATGTATCTGCACTTGTGCTCTCGGCAGCGGCAGTTGTTTCAGCCGATACTGAAGCTGTAACATTTCTTCTTATTGTTGTTTCCGCAAATGCACTTGTTGCAAGTGATGAAGATATCATCAGCACAGATGCAAATGCAAATGAAATTCTTTTTAAATGCATATTTCCTCCTAAAAAAGAACAAATTAGTAAAAATCACTACAAGTGTGGATTATAACATATAAAAAGATTTTGTTCAATCGACTTTAATATTACAGAAATCTTTCATTGATTGACAAGTGTAATAAATACCGGTAGGAGTTATAGTTTATTTCCATAGTAGATTGCAGGATTTGGTTAAAATGAGTTATAATACTTTAGAAATTGCTTATGGTTTAGGAGGAAATATGGATAAACTTTATTGCAAAGGGGGAGGTTGTACCGCCAAGCTTGGTGCGGGGATACTCAGTCATATACTTGAGAGATTGCCGGCACAAAACTTTGATAAAAATCTTATAGTGGGGTTTGATTCAAAGGACGATGCGGCGGTATATAAGTTAAGCGATGATATAGCCTTTGTACAGACCTTGGATTTTTTTCCGCCTATGGTTGAAGACCCATATACCTTTGGACAGATAGCTGCTACAAATGCACTGAGTGATGTATATGCTATGGGAGGTGAGGTAAAGACCGCACTTAATATAGTATGTTTTCCGCAAAGCAGTGATTTGAATATACTTGGTGAGATAATGCGCGGTGGACTTGAAAAGGTAAAAGAGGCGGGCGGAGTTTTGGCAGGCGGTCATTCCATAGACGACACAGATGTAAAATACGGAC
>NZ_CALLVU010000101.1 GCF_938015485.1 uncultured Lachnoanaerobaculum sp.
CTATCACAACGGCTTAAATGCAGTTGTAAGTACCTTACCTATAAGGAATGGAAACTTCTAATCCGTTGAAAACCTCATCTACCACAAACGCCTTTTCTGTAAGTACCTTACCTATAAGGAATGGAAACACTGTTGCTCGATTAAATATCTTCTTCATCTTTTTTCTCCTTAAAGAGTAAGTACCTTACCTATAAGGAATGGAAACATAGTTGCGATGACTGTATCTGTTTCCTTGTCTAATAATGTAAGTACCTTACCTATAAGGAATGGAAACTATACCTATACAATTATTGCACCGACTTGTTAGACGGACTTTTGTAAGTACCTTACCTATAAGGAATGGAAACTTATTAAATATCCAGATATTATTCTGGTAAGCATCTATGTAAGTACCTTACCTATAAGGAATGGAAATCTACCAATACCTGGCATAAAAAACTTGGTTTACATAGTTACGTAAGTACCTTACCTATAAGGAATGGAAACGTCCATCCGGATGGACATATGTCACTCTCCTCCCAGATGGTGAGAGGTAAGTACCTTACCTATAAGGAATACAACCCAACCGGTATTTTGATATATCTGTTGGGTTTTACCTTATTCTCACAAAAAAAGACAGCAGTACCGTTTCGGATACTGCCGCCTTTTTGCATTGTCTATACTTTATTTTCTTTTCTGATACTGTCTACCTCATCATTTATTACTCTGAGATCTATTCCAAATCCCTTCTCACAGTTATTCTCTATAACCTTACTTTTCAAATCATTTATATCATTTTCATAGGTAATTTCTGCTCATTAATATCTGTACTACTAGAGTTTAAAATATACTTAGGTCTATTGCTTTAAAACCTATTAACGGTCATACGTAAATCATTCTGCATATCTTTTTTATTAAAATACTTTTTCTTGTATAATTCAAAGAAATCCTCTATACATTTTTTTAATTTATTTAAATCCACCTCCCTATTCCAATCTCCTGCATGACATAACTTGTTTCTAAGCACTCTAAGTTCATTATAATACTTTATAAAATCTTTATGCTCTCCGGAATATCTCCTTATCGCAGCATTACTCCTTAGTTTTTCTCTAATAGTATCAGTATTACCCGAATTTTCATTAGAGCAAAGCTTTATCATTGTTTCAATCATTGTGATAGCCGCTGCAATATATCTATTCTTCTCAATATGCCATTTTGCAAACTCTACATATAATGTAATATTGTTTTCATCTTGATCCAGATATTCACCGAATTTATCATAAATCTCATCAAATATAAAGTCTATAACATGATTTCCTGTTGAGCCCTTCTCTTTAATTTTCTTGCAATTAGCTACCATATTCCTTAGTTCAGATAAATTATTGGTATCTACAGCAGTACATAATCTTTCCAATGCAATATTTACATCCTTTATTACTGTTCGTGAAATATTACTGTCATCAATTTCTCCGTCTTTTAAAAGTTGATCCAGTAAATGTGTTGTACCAAATCTTTTGAACTCGTCAGCCGCCTTTGTCCAATCCAATAATTTTAATAGAGGTTCTTGGTTTACAATAGGTGTAATACCATCGTCTCCCTGTCCTTCAAACATACCATATGATACAAAGTCTAATCTATCTCCTTCACTCATTGACAGTTTGAAAAAGTTTACAGCTAATAATTCATAGAATGCAAGTGATCTGAATGAATGTGTGATATCAAAGGATAACACATCATCCTTTCCTATATATTTTTTCGCCTCTGCAAGTCTATCAAAGTTTTCATTCATTTCTTCTATGCTTAAGCCATAGTGTAATATGATTATATCCGGGCAAACACCTCCCATTGTATCTATCAATGTTTGTAATTTTTGTCTGCACTTATTCAAGTTTTTTTCTTTACTTTCTTTAAGCTCATATAGCTCATATGCATAATCTTCATTTCTTGACTTGGATGGAATTATATTGCTGTTTTCGTAGAACAAATGCTCATACAAGGCATGCCAATCACTTCCTGTAGTTCCGATAAAAATTATTTTATCTATATCTTTAAGTTCTATGAGTGCATCATAAATATATGAGGTTTTAAATATCTTACCTCGGTCTTCATTTAATGCATATACTGCATCTTTATAGCTAACTTGCTTTTTTTCTTTATCGTATTGCCCGATTCCGATTGAAGTTAATAATATATTACTCATTCTCTATCATCTCCTTTTTTAGCTTGTAGCATTTTTCTTGTTTTTAAATAAATACTTATTAACAGCTGTAATCTCCGGTAAGCATTGGTCAATTTTCGGTGCCTGTACACTTCCCCTGTTATTAGCAAACCATTTAAATATCTCTTTGCCATCTGCAGGTGTTGGATATTCAACAAGTTTTTCTTCACCTTCCGACAGCGGAATGCTGTATAATTCAATATACCTTTTATTATCTTCCCATAGGTCTTTCATTTTATAAGTTTGTGGATCAGCTTCATTTTCTGTAATTGATAATTTCCCATCCTCAAAGCTATAAGTTCTTAAATTGAGTTTTTCAATATTTACCTTTACCGCACCCATACCATATGGCTTGCCTCTTCCAATTCTATGATTACAGTCGTTTCCCAAAGTCAATGAATACAATAATGCTGCCAACTCTTCTTCACTGATGTCTTCAAAGTAAACTTTAAACTTTGTTTTAGCTCCTGCCATCAAAGCCCTGCCGGCTGAACGAATCTTTATATTGTTCTTACCTGTTTTACTTCGATTACCTTTCTCGAATAATTTTTGTTCATCTAGGTTTCTTTCATTTTTGAGCTTATCAGCCCCCTGCCAATATACCTTTCTTCCTTTTAGTTTTGCTTTATATGTAGCCAATTTTTCAATTCCTTTATCACCTTTTTTATTTACAGTGTAATAGTCATAATTCCACATGGCCGCTTTACTATCTTTGGGCTTTTTAAGATAGAACTCTGTGGATGAATATTTCGGAGTACCTAGCACGGGTATAAACCTTGGCACATCAAATTCTACATTTTCAAAAACTTCTGTATCTGTAAAACGTAGTCTTGATGCCAATGACTTTTTATCTGCAATAGTTCCAAACAGTCTACACGCCGGACAAAATCCTGTATTACTGTTACATGCATGATGTTTAAAATGATTATGTTCTAATATTTCTGAAATAGTATTTTCGAAAACTTCTTTTGTCATCATAGCCGGAGCTAAATACAGTTTATCTTCCACCTTTTCATAAAATACAGGCAAATATCTGATATTTGAATTGTAAGCATTTTTGTAATCATCATATTCATTACCATTTTTAGTCTTTTTATCATATCTGTCTAATACAGCTTGAAATCTGTCCTTATCCTGCTGTGTTAATGTACACTCCTCATCAACAAGATCTGATACTATAATAGATTCATTTGACTTTTTTAGGAAAGATTCTCCTTTCAATGCAAAGCCTCTTTGTGCTTCCTCAAAATCCTGTAATGAACAATACTTTACATAGTTCTTTGCATTACATTTAACAAATAATTCAGTTCCTGTAATACTTTTTTTATCTGATTGTTTATTTACATTATTAAACAGTTCATTAAGTTTTTCTTCCCCTATAGCTTTTCTCTCTGCTTTATACAATTTATCGCTTTCTCTATCCCACACTCCCGCTTTTTTAGGCTTTGCACTTCTCTTTATAGGTACATTCTTATCATCAATTACAGAAAGACATGAGTCTGTAAGCTGTTCATATATATTTCTTACCATTCCCCTTATCTCGCTTCCCGGAATTCTGGGATACTTAGGATTTTCCTTAGGAATATCTTCTTTCTTCCTACCTGATAAATCATCATATGAGAAAAATTCATTAAAGCCATATTCAAAAGTTTTGGTAGTATTCGGTACAAAAACTGAGCTTTTAGTTTCTAAAATACATTCTATACAACCGTCCAGCTTATTGCTATTCTCCCAATCCAAGTCTTCAAACTTTACTCTTTGAGGTTCTTTGTTTGAAATTGGTACAAATGTGTATGGATTAATAAACTTTTTATTACTGATATTCCTACTTCCGGTGTTTTTACTGTTATTTTTATTTCCCTTTGTAAAATCATTTGAATACTTACTTTTATTAGCTTTATCCTCCCCAGACGTACTCTTTTTATGATTTTTTGCCATATCAGCTCACCTCCTCAAGTATTCTCTCATCTTTTTCTTCAAATCCAACTAAACGCCAATCCAGATTTTTCAGTTCCCCGGACGCACTGAAGTAATGCCTTACCTTTGCAAACAGAAGATTTCCCTTTACCATCTCAAATGGAAGCTTGATTCTTATTCCTCTGTCTTCCGAGAGTATGGTTTTATCATTCGAGTTTAACTGTCCCCAAACTTTATACAAATCATCAATAATCTCGTAGCCCTCACCTATATTATCTTCAATAATCCTGCCTATATATTTTGAGCCTTTTTTTAACAGATGTAATTCTCCCAAAGCATTAAATGCCCTGATTTCAAGTACTGAAGAGTCCAGCACAAAGTCTTCTTTCTTTTTTATCTGCACTCCGTCCCTATAATAAATAAGCTGATAATCATAACTTCTAATTTTGTCCGACATTTCCTCTAACGAGTCTTCACTTATCGGAGTAAGCACTGTTCTTGATGCAAGTATGTTTTTAAATTCTCTGTATTGCTCCATAACTATTCCCTCCATGATGTAAACATTCCTGCACCTATTGAAGTATTACCTCCTATTGCAAGATATCCGTTTTTCAGATCTTCAAAACATCCAAGCACCAGACTTTTTGCAAGTTCCAATTCTGTAAAATCTTTTTTGATCTGAACTTTCAAATAAATAGCTGTACTACTTTCCTCTTTCTTGTATGCCACACGACCGGTAAATAATGCACCTGTCTGTAATGCCGAACCGCTGAATCTGTCTACGGCAGTTCTGGTTCTGTTAAGTAAGGTTATATTCTTGCTGCTAATTATTATTTCAGGAAAAAATATCTTTGATTTACTTTTTATTGCATCCTTACCATCTCCATCTTTTTTCTGATATCCGAATAGCTCATCTAAAAATTCTACTTTATTACCATATTTAACCTTATCTAAAATCCTCTCCATATGATGTCTGAACACACCTGCCCATGTGGTTCCGGGTATTACAACATCACCATGCTTATTGGTCAATGTCTTGGCATCTACAAATTTACTGTCATTATCAGGTTCTATTCTATCCACTGTTGCATAGTCTCTTATAAATATAAAACTGTCTAATGCAAATTTATCTTCTAAGAATATATAAAGTTCTCTTTCATCGTCTTTAAATGTAAAATCGTCTTTAACATCTTCCCAAGTAAAATTTATATACTTTTTCATATCCTTTTTGTCATTTAAATTCAATTTCAAATGTTTTACATTCTTAAGATCAAATACCCCAAATCCTCTCGTAGTTTTTGCCCCTATTTTTATTACTTCTTTCTTAAAACCTGATACTATATTCTCGCAAATTACTTTTTCCATTTCCGGGTCATGATAATTTATTTCCATTCTGAAATCAAAATCAGATTTTGATTCGGCAATTTCAAAGTCAAATTTACATCCTGTCTTAGAAACCTTTCTCTCAAGCCTTACAGCATCTCTTACAGCTGTATACACATTACCTCTTGAAAAGGCATCATAAAATATTATGCTACTCTCTTTTTCATCACTGCTCTCTTTAGTGGCTCCATATCCAAATACATATTTTGTTTCTATACCGACTTCTTCAAGATAATCCCTGCAAACACCGGCAAGAGAAGTACCCGGAATAAATACTTCTCCTAATTTATTTCTTAAAATATCCACATCACTGCCTTCACTCTCGCCACTACCTATCATAAAGGGAGTCTTTGCCGTCAATATACCTTTAAGCGCAATCATACTGCCTCCATTTCTCTAAAATACATTTTTGTAGCAAAAATATACTTTCTGATATAAGCTTTAAATATCATATCTACACAATTATCAAAGATATCTTTATAGGAATTTCCGTCCCTAAACTTTTCAAAGCTCTTATTCACATTTTCGGCAAATTCAAATATTGCCATATTATTCTGACCTTTAAAATTTATTCCTATATATTTCTTAAATTTAGTGTAAATTTTTTCTTCCATTTCACATGCTTTATATGCCACATTAAGCCTCATTGCATTTGAAGATGTCATATTTTTATGATTTTTAAGGTAATCCTCTGCCGACTTTATAGCTGCATTTTCTGCATCTTTTATAATATTTTCACACAGTACTTTATATACCAAACCATTTTCCTTTATGGTTGCATTTTGATTTTTTTCTTCAGTATTGTTCTCATCTGCTACTAAAAATTCGCTTCCATCAATTTGTACATCTCTTACTCTGTACTTTCCATATCCTTCATTGTTTAAAATACCTATAAAACCTTCTGATAACTTTGCTTCTTTAGTCTCAATAACAAGCTGAGTTCCCATTGAAAAAGCTATATAGCTTGGTCTTGGCATACCCCATTTACTGTTATATCCTGCTATTCCCAATGTATCGGTATATATCTCTTTTATATCATCAATATTACAATTTAATATTTTCGAAACCTCTTTCTTTAATTCAACAATATCTCCTGTATTACAGGCAAAATCATCAACTATAATAGCATCAGATAAGAGTTCAAATATTACTTTATTGGTTGAAGATTTTTTTTCTACAACATCTTTTTTGCCAAATGATTTAATGTTTATTCTGCACTTACCATGCTCTGAATTTATTGCCGCACCTAAATGTAATATTCCCTTATTAATATTTATAATATCAGTCAATATTTTTATATATTTCTTAGGTGCATGAATATGTCCTAAAAAACAATGTCCCTCACTCACACATTTTACTGTATATAAAAGTTTTTGCTTTTTTAGAAAATGATAATTAGTCACCATGTCTGCAGTTATCTTTGATATATTCTTATTTCCCAACTCTCTGTAATAGCCTGAATTTCTTACATACTGAACACCATTTTGAATCTTATATCCGTCTGCAAAACTTAAAAGTATTTCAGGCTTACCTTTTTGTGACATCATTCCAAGCGGCATCGGATATGACTCTTCATCTTTTACATCGGTAGGATATGCCATGCCAAACATGACATCTTCTAAAAAATCATCCACCGTTATACCATAGTCAGTATTTGCTATACACCCGGTAAAATACCCCTGTAGAACTGTACCTGAGATATAGGGTTTTTTCAAAATAATATTATCCTCATTTTCAATACTGTAAGACAAAGTATCTATATCTTCATCAGGTACACAAATATCCTTATACTCTTTATGTTTGTTATATTCCGATAATGTACATCTAACCTCTCCATAACCTCGATTTCTGCCCAGTCCCATATTTCTTAGCAGCTTAACAGCATCTTCAATTATAATAAATTCCTGTGACTCTTTATCACAATTTATATCAAGTACCGCATTAAATACCAGACCTTTGGGAAAGGTCCCTACTATACGTAATGAATGTTTCTTTGCAATACCATCTTCAATGGCAGTGGAATGGCGGTCGATAGTGTATATTTCTTCTATTGCAGCCGGATTTATAAGTTTTTTCTGCTCATCACTTAATCCTCTTAATTCTTCTTTTAATTCATCCACATTACTTAATACTGCATTTCCGACTCTTAATATTCCGGCGATATATCCGCTTCCAAATATCTTTTCAACTATATCTGAAGATATATATCCGTTTTTTTGCATAAGTTCCACTTTATCACGCAAAAGTCCCTTTAATCTTCTGCCATATATAATCGGAAAGCCGTCTTTATCATAAGTTGAGCTTACATCCTGCCTGATTCCATCACCCTCACCGGCACCACAACACATATCAGATAACAGTTTTATTTCTAAGATATATCTAAGCATTATTCTCCTCCATAAGATCAATTACATCTAATGCATCAAAATATATAGCTACATTATCAGTACTGAATACCTCTTTACTTTTATCACCACTAATACCTTCTTTATTCCTGCTTAAAATTCTCCTATAGCAGTTTTTTGTTTCATACATTCCCAATGAATAGCTGTTTCTTAATTCTTTCAGCTTATTCCTTGCAATGTCACCTGAAAGTATTTTATTTATTATCTCTTTAAAATCATTATACCTATGCTGTATAATACTCCTGCTATCTGTAAAAAAGTAAGGTCTGGCATTGAGTTTATATTCCTTTTCCTCATAAGAGAATGTATACTTTTCTTTTCTGTATCTAGCTATTTCAGAAGTCATTCCGCTTCGAATTATCTGAAAGTCCATACAAGATGTATCTTCCGGTATACTGCCTTTTTCACTTAATTCCCTTAATCCTGTCTTTGCCGACTTACATAATTGCTCCGCATAATCATACGCCATATCAAAAGGAAATTTATTATGTACAAATGTTACTCCCGCTCCTGCCGAAACCTTTATTTTGCTTCCGTCTATCTCGGGATACAGTTCCTTGTTTTTTTCAACTTCCTCCCCTAACTTTTGCATGTACACATCTACAAATTTAAAAGTCCTTCCCGCATCCATAACTATAGTTAAGTCATCACCATCTCTGATAATCACTCTAAAAGGTAAAGGTTTTTCATCCATTGTATTATTTATTTCATACTCGTATACCTGATCCAATGTTTCAATAAGTGCATTCTCATATATACTGTCTATTTCCATGGACAGTAACTTCATATGCTTTAAACTCTCTCTTATTGTATTACCCGGCTTGTCATCTATAGACTTTATAAAACTTTGTATTTTCTTACCCATACTGTTTCCGTCAATATGAATAATAGCAAGAAAACTTTTTTTATCATCGGATTTAAAATATTCATCAAATTGGTCAGCAAGATTATACTTTTCCAATTTACCCATATTTCTGTATTTATGTTGATTTTTCTGAAATATGCTTGCTGCACATGCAACCTCTTTTTTGTTTTTAACATCATAGTTCACTATTACAGGTTCCAATGTGTTTACATCCTGAGCATTTATAGAAAATCCTCTTACAGTACTTACAGCAGTATGCTCTCTTTTAAATACTGCCATTTTAGACATCAACTCTTCATATACTTTTCCATATCCCTCTCCCTTAATATCCAAGTTTTCAATTTCTACAGCTGCATAACATAAACGTATATTCCCGGCAGTAAGTTTATACACTTCCTTTTGCATATCTCTATTTATTTCTTCCATAGTTTTATCATCTTTAAAAAGTGCCATTGCATTACCGCCACCTATATACACCACATTTCCTTTTTTTTCATGGAAAAACTCATCAGGTTTATAATCTTTATTTTTCCAAGCATCATACTCTTTGACCTCTCTCCCGAGTACTTTGGGCAGGCATTCATACATAATCTTGTGTATAATATTTGAGCCACCCATCTGTTCCTTCAGCTTACCTGTAGCAAAGATAAACTTTTGTATACCGCTTATGTCATACATCACTAAATACATGTTTTTCTCTCCTTTATAATTCAAATTCTTTTACCAATTTTTTGTTTTCCTTTATAGATATTATTGGGTTTATCTTATAATTTCATTCCTTACCTCAGATCTGCTCAAACATTCCAAATCCCTGAGAGTTCCTCGACCCCAAACCTGTATCGTATAAAAACTGCAAGC
>NZ_CALLVU010000102.1 GCF_938015485.1 uncultured Lachnoanaerobaculum sp.
GTACATATGAATGCTGCAAGTTACCTGTGAACTTAAGAAGTCCGGCATTGTTTGCTACATCTGTTGTAATTGTTATATCTACAGGATTGATATTACCTAAGCTGTCAGGTGTTACATCAAATAACTGATAGTCAAGCTGATCTACATCTTCTGCAGGAAGCTGCGCTATAACGTCCACTGTTGCATTTGATGCTGTTGCAAGTATTCCGTTATTTACAAGTCTTCCGTTTACATATCTTTCAAGCTGGATATCAAGTCCGTATGCTGTTGTATGTGCATCCGGATGATCCACTCCCGATACTGAAACAGGCTTTACAGCTGTTTTCTCATTCGGTTTTGCATCTCTCTTGTTAAATACTACCTTGTATTCTACTGTTGCACTGTTCACTCCGATAAGTGATCTGTCAAGTGGTGTTGTAAGATCATGTGCAAGTCCAGGTATCTGACCGGGGGTCAGTCCGAACTCTCCTACACTACCGCCTCTTATTGTCTCTGTAAGATCCGCATCATCTCCCGCTACCTTGGTAGGTTCGTATACAGCCTTAAGTACAATGTTTGAATTTGAAAGAGTAAATGAGTAATCAGCCTGTGTTATATTTCCGCTGACTCCTACCGCTCTTCCTGCAAGTACCTGCCAGTAAAGGAAGTTCTTGCCGTTTGCATCTACAGGATCTGCATGGATTACCACTTCTTCTCCTGCTTTTGCCTGATCGTATGTGTCATTTCCTACACTTGTTGTTCCTACAGTTACTACGTTTCCGCCCTTTGTTTCTACTACATACTTAGGTGCGTCCGCCATATCTCCCGGATTTGCTATTATCTGATTTCCGTCAGGTAACTTTGTAAGCGGATTTGGAATTGAGCTGTCGCCCTTCTTTCTTGCCACTACAGTGTAGGTCTCATTTGGATTTAAGTTGTTGAAAGTAACTGTTGAAGGATTGCTTCCTACAGGAGTCATCCATCCGTTGTCACTTCCCGGATACTGCACTACGTTTCCGTTTTCATCTATGAGCGCATAATCTGCGTCAGGATCTGCCGGATTGATAACGATCTGTGCCATGCCGTCGTTTTCAGGATCATATCCTATGTTGTAGTTATTATCTACTGTTGGGATATATACATCCTGTGGTGTTGATACTGATGTACCTGTTACTGTAGAAATATTATTTCCTACTGTAGCTTGTGTATCAGGTGTTCCTTCCTGTACATTGTAGTGTGCTCCGGGGATAAGGTTTGGAACTACTGTTCTATTTCCTATTGAATCTCCCGGTACCACTGCTACGATATTTCCGTCCGGATCACTTATTACATATACATTTCCGGGTGTTGTACCGTCTATTACTATCTCACCGCTTCCGTCATTTCCTATACGTCCTGTAGGTGTGATAGATCCGATAACAGTTCCAAATACGTTAGGATCCTGGCTAAAGAATGCTGTATATGTTGCATGATTTGTAAGTGTACTACTTCCCTGCATGAAGGCACCGTTTGGATCCTTCCAGCCGTTAAACAAGTAGTTTGCTACAGGTGTAGCTGTAGGTAACTGTACTGTCGGCAATAATGCTGACGGTAATGCGGCTACCTGGCTCCATGTGTAATCATATGGTACATGAAGTGTTGCAGGAGCTGATATTGAACCATTGCTTCCTGCCGCAAAGTTGATATCAAACCACTGACTTGGGTCTTCTACAAACTTGGCATAAAGTGTAAGTGGTGCATTAGGTGAAACTGTAGGGAATGTATCTGTTCCGTTTACCTTCTGTGTTGCCGCAGCATCAAGATACCATCCGTCAAACTTAAAGTACCTGTTTGGTGTAACATCAGGGACATATCCCTCATTCTTTAACTTATCAAAGTTATATGCGTATGTATTTCCTGCAGTACTTCCATCATTTGCTAAGAAGCTTGTTGGTGCTCCTGCCGGTAACGGATCTATGCTACCGCTGTTATTAGGTGTATTAGCCACTGCAAAGTTGATATCTCTCCACTTTGAAGCATCATGACTTAACTTGTAATCCGCTCTGACACCATTTCCGCTAGCCGGCATAGTACCGTTTAAATCACCATTTAACGGATTATGATTTACGCTTACAGGACCTGTTAAATTAGAAATATCTAAAATATACACCATTGATGATGCATCCCATGAATATCCATATAGTTTGTCACCAACTGTACTTCCTGCTACAGGAAGTGATACTGATACATTAGCCAATGGCATTGATGCTTCTACCTGACTTGCAATAATACTATCCGTAAATCTATCATAGTATCTTCTTACTAAGTTCATACCGGCATTAGGTGCATATACATAATCTATAGATACATCCTGATTTGGCATATGTGCAATAAATGTTCCTGTTGTAGTGTCATTTGTTACGATATATGGTGTAGTTGTAATTCCGCCTACAGTCTCTTGATGATTTAAACCAAGTATGTAACTTCCTGCCGCACCATCATTTTCTCCGGCTGTTATACGGTATGTTGCATAAGTATAACCAGCAATAGAATTATCTGCCATTGCATTAATGCTTTGCTCTGCCCTTCTTTGTGAAGTATGTACAGTAGTACCCGGTATAATATTTCCTAAAGCATCAACATGTCTTACCGTAAATGTAAATGTCGCATTTGGATCAACACGATATTTGTAATTCAAAGTAACTGCTGAAGCAGGCATACTTGAAATATGGTAATGTCCTTCAGCCACTCCGGCTGTTACTGAAGGGTTTGGTTCTATCTGACCTGCTGAAACAGGAGTTGCACTTCCGGAATCATACATATATCCAGGAACAGTAATATGATCTTTATCTACGACTGACTCTATAACATATCCCGGATCAACTTCTGAACCAAATGTAAGTTGTAAACCGGGGTTTATATTTTTATGATAAGTACTTATAGGATAACGCGTACCATCCGGTGTCCAAGTAGCATAAAAATGCAATGTATCTGCTGTTGATGAAGCAGGATAAGATGTTAAAGTACTTGTACCAAGTGTATCACCTGTATCAAACAAATCATTATTATTGGCATCTGTGTACTGTAACCATCCTGCAAATGTATATCCTGTTTTTGTAGGGCTTGGCATTGTCGAAGGCAATACTCCAACCGGAGCTATAACGTCTGATACCGCTATTCCACCATTTGAATCGAACTTATATGTCATCACATTTTTCTTTAATGAAATAACAATATCTAAAGGAATATTAGGAGTTGTTCCCATAACAGTTCCCTTAGTTGGAGTAGTTGCCGGAGCAACCGGATCAGTGTTTACAACTGTCAAAGTACCGCTTGCACCTGTTGCACTGTCAAATACAGTTGGTATACCATTAAATATATAACTAGGCATAGGTATATTAACTTCTGAACCAGGTGCGGCTCTAAATGCATATGATGATGTGTTTGTAGGATCTAAAGCTCCCGGAATAGTATTAGTGCCTGCCACAAGACTTGGAATCGGTATTGTATTACCGTCCGGGTCTATATATGTTACTGTAAAGTTATACTTTTGTGTTTTCAAATAAACTATACCTTCTGATTGAGGCATTGTTAAAACTTCACCATTTACATCTGTTGCCTTTGCAGTTATCATGCCCATTCTTGGGTTAACACCATCTCTATCTGTTTTAATATTACCTACAGAATATGGTATTACTGAGCTTGTACTTCTACCCTCATAATCTATAACAGGTCTACCGTCATTATCATCTGATGTATTAGGTACATCTGAAATAGTTACTCCTATAGTTCCTGTAAATGTTTTACCCTTACCAACATAAAGCATACTCTTATCGAGATTTACATTAGCTTTAGATGTGGTAACTGTAGTAACTGTTCTATATACAGTTGCCGGATTAGTAGAACTATCAGTATGCTCTTCTTTTGTAATTGTAGTTGATGTTTTTTCTGTTGTAGTAGTTTTAGGGTTAGGCTCTGTAGCTGTAGGCGCAACAAGCGTTGTAGTAACTGTAGCGCCTGTAGGGACAGAACTGACCGGAGTCAGCGCTCCTGTAGCATCAACATAATACTCATCTACTACTGTATGTATATCATCATTGTTGTCTACATTTACATTACCTGATACATTTACTGCTCTGGCTCTTACTTCACCAATTCCCGTATCTGCTGCAACTGTGCGATTTACTGTTGAGGATACATTTATAGCCGGAATTTTCGGATCATTACCACGACTATTGCCTATATTATTCTTAATGTAAATAGGCTTTACATTGCTCTCCATTGTAAGAACACCTGCCCCATCTACACTTATAGCTGAAGCTTTCGGTGTGGTCTCTACTACAGGTGAAACGCCATTGTTCGCCCCCTTGGCCACATTACTATTTTGAATGGTGGTGTTATCCTTTAGCTTTACATTACCTGCTGATAACTCTACTATAGGTGCTGCTGCAGTAACATTAGCGCCATTTCCATCAATAGTTATATTTGAAAAATTCAATGTAGAAGTAGGATTTTTAACCTCAAATAATGGTCCGGTAAAGTTAGGATCTCTTTTTATTGTAAATGTACTTGTCTCAGGTATCGGAGCATCATCCGTATATAATGGGACTTTATTAAAGTTTATTGTCGCAGCATTTGCAAGTGGCTTATAGTCTGTAGTCTGTATAGTGATATCTCTATTTTCAGGTATCACTATAGTCCCATTTTGATTATCTATATTTCCCTGTATATATATATATGCTTTTTTTATATCATGCGGTTTAAGCGACAATATTTGCATCGCCTTTTTTATTGATTTAACAGGAGAGCCCATAAATCCGGTTCCTCTGCTATCATCTTTTCCATTCACAGGATCCACATATATAACATATGGCTTTATAGCCAGTGCAAAAACAGTTGTCTTAGTTTCATGTGGTTGTAAATCAAAATACGCTGAAAATGCTGCTGCTGTATCACCATAAAATACTCCTCTATCATCTCTACCAGCCGCAACATATCCGGGTCTACTCTGTGAAAATACCCAATCTGTATGGTCTAGTCCTGCCATAGTATTCCAACTTCCTGCCCACACCCTATTTTCACTCTTATCACTTGCATCACGCTTTTGCATTCCAACATACTGTCCACCTATATCTTTTCCTTTAGATATAATATCAAAAACAGCATGTGAAGAACTACTATCACTGTGATCCTTATTATGAAAATGAAGTCCTTCTACACCATCTGTATCATCATGTTTAGTAACAAATATCGGTACATCATCATGCTTACCTAGCATAGTATCAGACTCATTACCAATCATAAGATCAGTGTGATTAGCAGAATTATTGTATACAGTATATTTTATATATATATATTGATCATCCGGTGAAGGCATAACTTCCTGTCTAACTTCCACATTTCCACCACTCGGATTTGTTATTGTAAAGACCTCTCCATTTTTGTACGATGTAAGACCTTTATGCAACGCTTTCTTTGTTGTTGCACCATAGAATGTAGCAGCAGTAGGTTGAGCGCCATAATCACCACCCCAAGTTGTTATAACCGGATCAGCAGTATCATCTCCTATACCACTTGCATAGTTATCTGATCCTGCTGTCGTATTTGTACTCAAAACATTACTACCTATTCTATATGGCTTTGCAAAAGCATAATATCCATGCCACCATGAATTTCCGTAAGCAGATGTCAATGTAGGATACTCTACAGTATCTTTTGCTTCCGTTTTTATTGAAGTACTGTCTGAATAGTACCCTCTACTCCAATTTGATCTGTAACCTTCGTCAGTAATAGCAGCAATGTTAAAAGTAAAAGGATCCTCTCCGCCCTCTGTACCATACATATAATTTGTATCTCCATGTATTGGATAATTTGAAGCAATAGGAACGCCGGTAGTGGTATAATGTACAAAGCTATATATACTGGCTGCATCACCGAATGCATAAGCTGTTGTTGCTGATGATCCAAATGTATACCCCTTACCATTAGGATTCACGCTTACACCTCTAGGACCATCTCCCTGTGTATTCAATGCCACATTAGGTTCCAACTCTGTTGCAGCTCTTGCTGTAAAATTACCAAATGGTGCTCCTGTCAGCACCATAACAGCTGTCAACAAACCTGCTGTTAATCGTTTAGCATTCCTAAGAAAATTATTTTTCTTCATATCTCTCCTCTAACTATCTGTCAAAGAGAACAAAATCACTGTCCAAGTTGTTCAATCCGTCTGTGGCATATGTGATTTCTGCTCCCCATCTGTCATGTCTGTCGGCACTTGAATCGTAGTGATAGAATCTTCCGTTCTTCTTTCTCGGTCTGTCACTGTCACTTACTCTTGCTACGAACTTTGAGTTGTCAACTATTATCCAGTTACCCTCTCCGTCCTTAAGAATCTTTGTGCCTTTGACTACTTTACCGTTTGAGTCTACGACTACATACTCGCCGTGACCTGTTCTTGTATCCTTAAGAATACCATACTTAAGGCTTGCGTCAGCATCCAGTCTCAAGCCGTTGAAGTAGAACTTACCGTCGCTCTTTGCAAGTGTGCATCTTGCTCCGATAGCCTTACCGTTGTCCTTGAAACCGAATACGGCATTCTGGTCTCTAAGAGAAACTGTTACCTCACCTGTAACCATAGAACCGTCGTTAAGCTCAT
>NZ_CALLVU010000103.1 GCF_938015485.1 uncultured Lachnoanaerobaculum sp.
ATAAAATTACTGCATATTATTTGATTGTAAAATATTTTGTCAGAAGATTTGATAAAATTATATTTGCTTTTATTTTTATTGTACTTGTGTTAATATGAGTGCATCAGAGAGATAAGGCAAGTGGGCACTGCAAAGGCGCAGGGTTTGTTTGCCTTTTTCATTTATCTGAGAGAAATATTTCTTTATGGAGCTCCTTGGTGTAAATTCTTTAAAAAAGGTGGGAACAATGTTAGGAGTTATTTTACTGTATGTCGGTATGGTCCTTATGAGTAACGGATTTTATCGACTTGAAAAGATAAATGACAAGTCAAATGTGGTAATGAATATATTTACAGGCGGACTTGGACTTATCTTGAATTTAATCGCCATAGGTTACGGTGCGGTGACAGGTGCGGATGCAAGCTGGTTTTATGCAAGTGCTACAGGACTTTTGTTTGCATTTACATATCTGTACACAGCCATAAATACCATATGGGATTTGGATCAGCGTCTATATGGGTGGTTTAGCCTTTTTGTTGCTATAAATTCTATTCCTGCAGGTCTGCTTTGCTTTTATGGCTACGGTGGAAACTTTTTGTACGGAATTATATGGTGGCTATGGGGTATTTTATGGCTTACAGCCTTTATAGAAATCAATTTGAAGAAAAATCTTGGGAACTTTGTTCCGTACCTTGCAATTTTTGAGGGAATTGTGACGGCTTGGATTCCGGGATTTCTTATGTTGGTAGATAAGTGGCCAAAGTAGAAAGGAAGATGTTATGCAGTTGACTGAACGTGAGCAGGAGAAGATGATTGTTAGTCTTGCCGCTATGATTGCGCAAAGAAGAAAAGATAAGGGATTGAAGTTAAATCATCCTGAGAGTGTCGCAATTATCACAGATTATATTCTGGAAGGAGCAAGAGAAGGTAAGAGTGTAGCGGATCTTATGAACGAAGGAGCAAAGGTACTTACCAGAGATGATGTAATGGAAGGTGTACCTGAGATGATTCATATGATTCAAGTAGAAGCAACATTTGTGGACGGTACAAAGCTTGTTACCATTCACGATCCGATTAGATAGGAGTAGATATGATTCCGGGAGAGTATATTTTAAAAAAAGAGCCTGTTGATTACAATGTAGGTTATGAGGCGATTAAAATAAAAGTAAAAAATGTAGGTGACAGAGCGGTTCAGGTAGGCTCACATTTTCATTTTTATGAGGCAAATGAAGAAGGATTACAGTTCGACCGTGAAAAGGCATATGGCAAGAGGCTTGATATTGCGGCAGGTACGGCAATTCGTTTTGAGCCGGGCGAGGAAAGAGAAGTATCTTTGATTGACTTCGGCGGAAAGAGAAGGATATTCGGTTTTAACAATAAGGTTAATGATTATTTAGATAGGAAATAGTAAGGAGATACATATGAGTTTTAAAATGGATCGAAAAGCCTATGCTTCACTGTACGGACCTACTGTAGGAGACAGTGTAAGACTGGGTGATACCAATCTTTTTGCCTGCATTGAAAAAGATTATACTGTATACGGACAGGAGAGCATCTTCGGAGGCGGTAAGGTACTTAGAGACGGAATGGGTGTCAATGCCACAGAGACAAGAAGAGATAATCCGAAGGTAGCGGATACTATTATCTCAGGTATCACTATAATTGATTATACCGGAGTTTATAAGGCTGATATCGGTATTCGTGACGGAAAGATTTTGGCTATAGGTAAGGGCGGAAACCCTGACAATATGGATAATATAGATTTTGTTGTAGGTGCTTCTACAGAGGCTATTGCAGGTGAGGGACTTATAGTAACCGCAGGAGGTATTGACCTTCATGTTCACTATATTTCACCGGGACTTGCTCATGCGGCACTTGACAACGGTATTACAACACTTTTCGGCGGAGGAACAGGACCTGCCGACGGTACAAACTCCGCGACCACAACACCGGGTGCGTTCCATATAGCAAGAATGTTGCAGGCAACAGATAATGAACCTTTAAACTTCGGATTTATGGCAAAGGGAAACGGTGCGGTAGTTGATACTGTAGGTGAGCAGATAGAAGCAGGTGCTGCAGCTATAAAGACTCATGAGGACTGGGGTGCTACAGCGGCAGCTATCGACAATGCGCTGAAGGCTGCGGACAAATATGATGTACAGCTTGCTGTACATACCGACTCTTTAAATGAGGGAGGCTTTGTAAACAATACTATCAATGCTTTTGCAGGTCGTACGGTTCATGCATTCCACTCGGAGGGTGCAGGCGGCGGACATGCTCCTGATATTATGGTGGTAACAGGACAAAATAACGTGCTTTCATCTTCAACAAACCCTACAGACCCATATACTACAAATGTTGTGGACGAGCTTTTTGATATGACCATGGTTTGTCACCATCTGGACCCTAAGGTTCCTGAGGATGTTGCATTTGCAGAGTCACGTGTAAGAAAGCAGACTATTGCGGCTGAGGATGTACTTCAGGATATGGGTGCAATCAGCGTAATGACAAGTGATGCTATGGCAATGGGACGTGTAGGCGAGGTTGCTATGAGATGTTGGCAGCTTGCAGACAAGATGAAGATGCAAAGAGGACCGCTTGCAGGAGACAGCGAGTACAATGACAACAACCGTATCAAGAGATATGTAGCAAAGTACACAATCAATCCTGCTATTGTAAACGGTATTTCAGAGTATATCGGTTCTGTAGAAGTCGGAAAGTATGCCGATCTTGTTATCTGGGAGCCTTCAAGATTCGGTACAAAGCCTAAGATGGTTTTAAAGGCCGGAGTTATCAGCTACGGTATAATGGGTGACGCTTCATCTTCACTTCCTACTCCTGAGCCTAGACTTATGAAGGATCTTTACGGAGGTTTGGGTAAATCTTGCGGAAAGTCAAATATCGCCTTTGTATCGGCTTATGCATATGAGCACGGTATTAAGGAAAAACTTGGACTTGATAAGATTGTACTTCCTGTAAAGAACACCAGAAATCTTACAAAGAGAGACATGAAATGGAATGATTATACTCCTAAGACTATCAAGATTGATCCACAGAGCTTCGTGGTTTCTATTGACGGTGAGGAGATTTCTTGTGAGCCGGTAGAGAGAATTTCTTTGGCTCAGAGATATTATTTATTCTAAGATAATTTATTACTTTGGAGAGTAGACAAAAAAGCATTCACTTTTTCTACTCTCCTTTGTTATAAAAGGGGTATATATGATTTTTACAAAGATAGACGGAAATATAAAGGAAAGAGAAGACCTTGGACATGTACATGTAGAGACCGCAATGGTAAAAAGCGACGACCTTGCAAAGAGTATTCTGCGTGTAAAAAGTGACCACCACAATGAATACGGTATCAGACTTGAAGAGGGAAAACTTGAAAACGGCTCCTTCTTTTTTATAGATGACCACCATGTATTGGTACTGAATGTCATTCCTGAAGAGATGATAGTCATCACTCCTAAGGATATGGATGACTGCGGTATCATTGCACATATGCTTGGAAATATGCATAAGCCAATCAAGGTAAAGGATGGAAAGATTTCGCTGCTTTATGACCCTGTGGTTGCAAAGAATCTTGAGAAGTCCAATGTAGAGTTTAAGGTGGAAGAAATTCAGCTTGAAGAATCTCTTCGATATGTTGATTTGTCATGAACAAAAGTGAATTAAATATTGATAAACTAAGCCTTTTGGAAGTATTTCAGGTATGTGACTCCACATTTCCTATCGGTACTTTCAACCATTCTTTCGGAATGGAAAATTATCTTAGTGACAGAAGAATAAAAAAAGCACCTGAGTTTGAAATCTGGTTTAAGAACTATTTTGACAATCAGTTTAAGTACAGTGAAGGTTTGCTTATTTTATTATGTATGCAGGCACTTAAAGCGGGTGATTTTGAAAAAATCTGTAAGTATGATAAGATTATCACCATGTCAACACTTGCAACGGAAACCAGAAACGGTACAAAGCTTATTGCAAAGCAGATGATAAGGCTTCTTAAGGGAATGTACGGCGATATAAAAATGCTTGTCAGATATGAAGAAGAGATAAAGAAAAAAGAGTGTTTCGGCAGCCCTGCAATTGTATTTTCCATGTTTGCATTTGAAAAGGGGATAGATGTTGAAGATGCCTTTATTCTTTACGGCTACAGCATTGCCTCCACTATGGTTCAAAATGCGGTCCGTGCAATTCCGCTGGGACAGATGGAAGGACAGATTATTTTACATAATATCAGTGAGAGACTTTTTTCTATATATGAGAAGATTAAGGACTTGGATGAGGAGTATCTGGGCGCAAGTATGATAGGTATAGAGCTTGCTCAGATCAGACATGAGAGCCAGGAGTCAAGGCTTTTTATGTCGTAGCAGAAAGGTAAATTATGAAGAGAGCGATTCGTATAGGTGTCGGAGGACCGGTAGGTTCGGGAAAGACACTTTTGATAGAGAGACTTACTCGCCATATGGCGAATGACTACAGCATTGCTGTAATTACAAATGATATTTATACAAAGGAAGATGCACAGTTTATGGTGGCAAATTCCGTACTGCCTGAGGATAGAATAATAGGTGTGGAAACAGGCGGTTGCCCACATACGGCTATCAGAGAAGATGCTTCTATGAATCTGGCGGCTATTGATGAGCTTGAAGAGAGATTTCCGGGAGAACTTGACCTTATTTTCTTAGAGAGCGGCGGTGATAATCTGGCGGCTACATTCAGCCCTGAGCTTGTTGATTTTTCAATATATATCATTGATGTGGCTGAGGGAGAGAAGATTCCAAGGAAAGCCGGACAGGGAATGATAAAGTCCGATCTTTTTATTATCAACAAGATTGACCTTGCGCCATATGTCGGAGCGGATCTTAACAGAATGAAGACGGACTCCGAAAAATTCCGTGAGAGCGGAACTTTCCTTTTCACAAATCTAAAGACTGATGAAGGCTTGTCAGGTGTTATTGATTGGATAAAAAAAGATGTTTTACTGGAAGGGTTATAAATGAACAGATCCTATGACGGAGTAAGTGATATCGCCTTTGAAAAGCGCGGCGACAGGACGGTTCTTACCAATCGCTATAGAAGCGGTAACTCAAGGATTTCCGCACTGATTCCAACTGAAGATGATACTCCTTTGTATTTTTTGGTGGCTACCGGCGGAGGATTTATAGAGGGCGAAAAATATTATAATATTGCAACTCTTGAAAAGGATGCTCATGCCATATTGACCACTCAGACACCTAATTATATATACAAATGTCCAAACGGTAAAACCACATCTCAGTTAAATGAGGTAGTGGTAAAGGAAGATGCCTTTCTTGAGTACTATATTGATGAGGTTATTCCATATGAGGATGCCATATATTATCAAAAGACATTTGCAGATATAAAAAAGGGAGGAAGTCTTATATTGACAGACGGATTGACTGCAGGCTGGTCAAAGAGCGATACACCTTTTTTGTACAATAAAGTGGATTTAAAGACAAAGATTTTATATGATAATGAGCTTGTGTTCAATGATTATCTGATAGTAGCTCCGCGAGAAGAGGATATGAGCGAGCTTGGTCTTTTTGAGGGCTACACCAATTTCAATTCGGTTGTAATCATTGATGAAAATTTTTGTACAGATTGGATAAAAAGAAGTAAAGAGGCGCTTAATACAAAAGAGTTTGAAGGAATCTACGGTATCACCGCCTTGGAAAAATATGGTTTTGTGCTTCGAATTTTGGGCAGGAGCAGCCACAACAATCTTGGGATTATGTGGGACTTTATAAACTTTTATCGTGAAGAGATAAGAGGATTGAAACATTTGGAACTTAGAAAAAATCAAAGATAGATCGGAGAAATATGCATATACCTGATAATTATCTGGGACCGGCTACCTGTGCGGCTTTAAGTGTAGTATCATTGCCGCCTTTGGCTGTGTCCGTATCTAAAGTGAGACTTGAGCTTAAGGAAAACAGAGAGCTTGCGCCTATGCTTGGAGTGGGTGCTTCGCTTTCATTTCTTATGATGATGTTTAATGTACCTATACCGGGAGGTACAACCGCACATGCTATCGGAGGTGTGCTTTTAGCTGTATTGATGGGACCTTATGCCGCAAGCCTTTGTGTAAGTGTGGCACTTATACTGCAAGCCTTTTTATTCGGTGACGGCGGAATACTCTCGCTTGGTGCCAATATCTTCAATATGGCAATCCTTATGCCTTTTAGCGGATACGCAATCTATGATTTTTTCAGAAAAAGAGGGCATAGCTATATCGGAGCGGGAGCAGGTGCATTCATCGGTATCAATATAGCGGCATTCTTTACCGCAATAGAGCTTGGTATACAGCCGATAATAGCAGCAAGTAACGGATTGCCTCTGTATAATCCGTATCCGCTCTCGGTTACAATACCTGCAATGCTTATTCCGCATATGGCGATAGCAGGTTGTGTGGAAGTATTTTTCACCGTGGTAATTTATCGCTTTGTAAATATTGCCTCTCCGGATGCAATATATAATGAAAAGAGTGTAAGTAAGAGCCTGATAGGAAAGCTCTACGGACTGATACTTTTTCTTGTAATTATCACACCTATAGGACTTATCGCATCAGGAACGGCATTCGGAGAATGGTCGGGAGAGGAGTTGCTTGAGAAGCTTCAATCTGCAAATACAATGGCTGCATTGCCTACAGGAATGGAGAACGGAATCTCATTTAACTCATTATTTACAGACTATGAGATACCGGGTATAAATGTAGGTATCGGATATGTGCTCAGTGCGGTGACGGCGGTACTTTTATTTTTTATAGTTGCAAAACTGATAGGAAGTATGTATGACAAATCAGACATTGCCTGATTGGATGATGAGAGAAGAAATAACAGAAGACAGATTTGAAGTTAAAAACAGTTTTCTTCAAAGAAATCTCTCAACTGTTATTTCTCTTTTATCATATTTAAAGATTGAAGACAGAAAGAAATATAACGACAGTCCGGTTATAAGAATATGTGAATTACTTATATTGCTTGTACTTATCTATAACAGTAAAAGCATAGTGTTTTTGTGGACTGTCGGAATCTTTTTCTTGGCTGAGATTGCATTTTTTGGCGGTAGAGAAATAAGGTCTATTGTAAGAAAACTTATAAGGTTTATTATTTTTACCGCTGTTATTTTATTGCCGAGCTATTTGCTTCATCCGAGTATTCATCCGGCTTTTTTTCTTATAAGAACCGTGCTTTTGCTCTTAAACCTCTCGGTATTTTTGACAAAGACCTCATGGAGTGATTTTATAGAAGGACTTAGAGGTCTATATCTTCCTGAGGAGATAGTTATGATATTTGATATAGCAATCAAATATTTTTATATTCTCGGGAATCATATAAGGAATATACTCTATGCTGTCAGGATAAGAAGTGTGGGAGGTGGAGTTTCAAAAAAACTTACAGGTGCAATCTTAGGTCAGGTATATCTTATAAGCAAGGAGCATATGAAGAGCCTTTATGAGGCTATGCTGCTTAGAGGATACGGGAATAAGGTCAAGGTCAGTAAAAGTTTGAAGGTAAATAAATCCGACATCTTGCATATAGGGGTTTGTATATTGTTTATAGTTTTATTTTTTATATTGAAAGGACAAATATGATTCATATTGAAAACGGAAAATATATTTATGAAAATCAAATAGGGATGGATCATATAAACCTTGATATAAAAAAGGGTGAGAGTGTATCTATAATGGGACCGAACGGAGCCGGAAAGTCCACCTTGCTTAAGATTATTGTAGGACTCTTTGCTCTCAGTGAGGGCAAGTATACCTTTGACGGTGAAGAGATAAATAAGGCATATATAAAGGACTTAAAAAGAGTATCAAACCTTTACAAAAAAGTAGGGTTTGTATTTCAAAACAGCGATGTGCAGCTTTTCAATTTTTCAGTCTATGAGGAACTTGCCTTCGGGGTAAGACAGCTGTGTTTATCCGAGTCCGAGGTGGAAAGAAGAGTGGAAGATTGCTTGAAACTTTTACAGATAGAACATCTTAAAAACAGAGTACCTTATCAACTGTCAGGCGGTGAAAAGAAGCTTGTGGCTATAGGCTCCGTACTTACTATGAATCCGGAGGTTATTATACTTGACGAGCCTTTTAACGGACTTTCGCCAAGGTATGTGGAGCTTATAAAGGATGTTTTATATTCTTTAAAAAAGGCGGGAAAGACAATTATAATTACCAGCCATCACTTCAATCAGGTAAGTGATTTGGTGGACAGTTTGTATCTTTTCGGTGAAGAGCATACTATAAAGAAAAGAATAGAAAAACATGAATGGGACAATCTGCCTACCTTTATGGAGTTTTTGGATAATGTATAGAAAATATATTTAACATAATGTTGGATACAATATATTTTATACAATTGACAATTTTTCTTTATTATAGTACTATGACAGTGTACACATCCTGTGTACATAAATATTGATACTAATCTCTAGCAGTAAGTTCTCCAACATCAGGAGTAAGCCGAGCCTAGAGATTTTTTTATTTTACATGGAGGAAATATTATGAAAACAGCGATACTGGTAGATGGTGGGTATTATCGTAAGCGTGCATTCTCCATTGCAGGTGATATAACTGCAAAAGAAAGAGCAGAGGAATTATATTCATATTGTAAGAGGCATCTTTGGGAGAAGAAGAATAAAACAGCTTTTTTTGGACATGAATTATATAGAATTTTTTATTATGATTGTCCACCATCATCTAAAAAAGTATATCATCCACTCTTAAAGAGAACTGTAGATTTAGGAAAGACAGATATATATAATTGGTCTAACGAATTTTTTGATGAACTGAGTAAGAAAAGAAAAGTTGCTCTAAGAATGGGAACGTTATCTGATGCATTGGCACATTATAATTTAAAGAAAGAGACTGTTAAAATGCTTCTAAACGGAAAGAAACGTATAGAGGATTTGACCGAGAATGACTTTTCAATACTTATTGATCAGAAGGGTGTTGATATGAAAATTGGATTGGATATAGCTTCATTGGCCTATAAGAAACAGGTTGATCAAATTGTATTGATATCAGGTGATAGTGACTTTGTACCTGCATCAAAGTTAGCACGAAGAGAGGGTATAGATTTTATCTTAGATTCACTTGGAGAAAAGGTCAAAGATGATTTGTCATTACATATAGATGGTTTGAAAACACATATAGATAGCATAAAACCTGCAAGTAAGACACAACTATTGACAACTGATTTATAAGATGTACAATGAAATTAAATAAAAGCTTCGTGAAAATTTTACGTGGGGAATGAGGAGGAATTTTATGGACATGCAGTTATTTTGGGACTCTGTAATAACAGTTGTCGGTGTAGTAGGATATGTAGGATCTTGGGTTGTACTTGGACTTCTTATAAGGTGGTTTATAGTAAAGTCAAAGAGATAAAGGTTAGTTTATAAATTACAAACATTTTGTAACGTTGATTTGGTGAGTTGGATGATAATTTTAAAAGCAATCTATAAAGACAATGCAGATACCATTATTGGTAACTGTGATAGTGAGTTATTCTTTGGTGGTAAAGAGGGAACAACTCTTAAGGAATTATCTGAAAATCCAGGTAAAGAAACTATCGACCTTTATAATACATCAGAAACACGATCAAATCAAAAATCGTTTGGACTTAACTATCAAAAGACGGGTAAAGAACTAATGAGTAGAGATGAAATTAAAGTTATGGATGGTAGAAAATGTATTTTGGAAATAAGAGGTTCAAGACCTTTTTATTCAGATAAGTTTGATATAAACGAAAGTGAGAATATATGGGAAATAATGTACTATTAATATTAAAAGATTACTTATCATGGGAGAAAGTAAAAGAAGAAAAAAATTATAATAATTTGAGCTTTGATGAAAAAAATAATCTTAGGTTAGAAAATGATAAAGATGCTAAATTCTATTATGAAGTAATGAAATTAACAAAAGAGAAATCACTTTTTGCTGATACAATTATTTCGTTTTGGAGTATATATAAAAGATTATTAGAGTTAGAAGCTGAGTGGAAATCATATAAAAATGTTAGAAGTCTCGAAGTATTAATTGAAAAGATAGAAAGTAATAAACAAGATGATTATTCAAGAAAAATAAGAGCATTAAATGAAAAAATCGATGGCTTTGCTAGTTTGATATACACTAAAGGCAATTTTATGTTACTACCTAACAGAAGAATGAATTCTAAAAGGTATGAAATATGTGAGGATAGAATTGATATTACTATTTTTGAATGTTTTCCAGATGGGAAAATGAGTAATTTTTTTAAACCTTGTGATAGTTTTGAAGAATGGATAAATGATGAAAAATTAAATTTTCTATTTTTAGATAATAATATAAATAAAGAAAATATTAATTGGTTTATAAAAGATACAAATAAAAAATAAGTGAAATGTCGAGGGATGAAGTATATGAATATATAAAAAAAGCAACATTATTAATTAGAAGAAGGAATATTGATTATCTTTCTTATGCTGGTTAATAAGTATCATGACAGTCATTGTGAGGATGAAGAGGTGCTTATTACATTAAAAAGGCTATTGATTCAAGTTCTGAGCTTCGTAGTAAAAAGCTTCTTATTGAGAATTTTATTTCAGGAATCAATGATGTTGATGACGTGATGGCTGAATGGAGTGATTATGTAAATAAAAATCGAGAAGAAGAGCTTATGCAGATTATTGATGAAGAAAAGCTTAAATGAATTGAAACCAGGAAGTTTATTGAAAATGCATTTCGTGACGGTGAAATCAAGACTATAGGCACGGAAATTGATAAGCTTATGCCGGCAGTATCCCGTTTTGGAGGTGGAAATCGAGCTGCTAAAAAACTGACAGTAATTGATAAGTTGAAATCTTTCTTTGAAAAGTATTACGGTATCGGCGAATCATTTGCTGATGAAAAACCAAAGATTGTGAATTATAATGTAGACAGTCAAAAACATTTGGGTAAAGTTGCAGATAAGTTGAAATAATTGGGGTGAGGCGCTTGCCTCACCCTATTTTACATTCTCCTAATTTCCGCCTGCAGCATATTTCCGACTAAAGTTGCAAAGTTGTTAAGCGATTTCACCTTTACAAAACTTCGGCCGAAGATTTTTTGCACGTTCGGCAGGTCGGCGTCATCGCCGGTAAATGCACAGAGCACATAAATGTTTTCAAGCTTTGCCTTATGTACAAGCTCGGTCATATCCTCTATAGCTATATCGCCGCTGTAATTTCTGGATTTGCCTTTGACCTCAAGCATATCATTCGGTTTTATATCCGTAAGCCATATCACAACTCTGTGAGAAGAATTGTTTTTCTTCATCTGCTCCATTAGAGCATTAAGTGCAAGACCGTCTCTGTTGGCACCGGTGGTAAAGAATCTGAATATTTCATTGTTTTTTGAGGTTTCATTGTAATCTCTGTAAAGATTCATTACAGTGTAGCCGTTCATAGATGAATAACCCCATACCCTGACCGGAATATGGCAGTTGTCAAGTGCTTTTGAAATAATATAGCCTTGTGTTGATACGGTGTCCATACGATGAATCTGTGAAGCCGAGGCATCCAGTAAAATATCGACACTTATATTGCCGCTGCCTTCCGCCACCTGCTTTTCAAAAATCTTATCATTGTTAAGATACAATGTCTTCCAGACAAGCGCGGGATTTAACTTACCGGTCTTTGAGTAGACGGTAGTAGGCTCAAGCTGAGTGAGCAGAGCATTTTTGATACGATTTGTAAGCTCCGATATAGCGGCATTATTACTTCCTATATTAGCAAAGAAAAATTCTTTATTTTTAGTATACTGCTTTTGCATTTCCTTTCGCATCTTTGCGGCAAATCCGCTTACCTTGTCTTCACTTTCACCTCTTGTAAAAAATATTCTGGTACCTTCGTGATTACCGGTGCAGCACTCTCTTTGTATTTTCTCTGAAGTCTTATCATCATAGATGGACTTTCCGAAATAGCTGCTGATATATTTTCTAAGTCCTTCTTCCGTGATTCTGTTAAACTTTTCAGAGTCTGTTTCAAATGCGGAGGCGTCAGCTCCTCCCTGATTTTCGACATAGCCGAGTACAAGCTTGGTGGCACCTGAGATTTCATTTGAAACGCCTGCCTTTTTGCCGAAGAAGAGTCTTGGAACGGGGATTTTGAACCTATGTTTTTGCCCCTTTGCACTGACACCCGGAAGATAGGTAAAATACTTTGCAAGAGTACCTGAGAGGCTCTTTATAAAGCCCTCAGTATCTACATCCGCACCGATTTCCACCTCACTTAAGAGCTTTCTGTCTACCAAGTCCGGCAGTCCGCTGTCCTCACCCATAGAGGTTCTGTAATGCCCTTCAAGTATCCATCCCTCTCTGCTTTCAGCAATACTCGGCATAAATTCTTTAAGCTTTTGTTTGCAATATTCCTTCCTAAGTAGCAGAAGACTTGGCCTTGAATCCTTTTCCTTTTGAAAGGTGGAATTTTCAAGTGCAATCCAAAACAATGCTTCATAGGTTCCCTGTCCTATGGTTTCATGGAAGGTATTGTAAAATTCCTTTAACCTTTTCCAGTCAAAATGTGCATAGCTGCTGCCAAGTATGGTATTCCAATAAAGATCCGCTTTCGCATTATTGTCATACATACGAAAACCGATGGAAACATCATAATTTCCTGCAGCATTCCAAATCATGTTTGCAGCCCTCTTTTTTTCAAACTCCGTCAAGATCATGAAAAGATACTCTCCCCGGAAAGGCTCTCAGGCAATCTGGCACTTACAATATCAAGTACAAGCTGTCTTTCATACTCGTCAAAGCATTTATTGATAAGTCCCATTTCCAAAGCCTTTGTGACTCCAAGTCCTTTTTTCATCATCCCTATACAGGAGATAAGACCTCTAAGGTCAAGGCTTCTTGTAGATATTTCACCGCCCTCACATTTTTTCCTTATTTCATCAAAGAGAGCGGCAAACTGTGATATATACTCAGGTTTTAGCGTAGGATATTTATCCTTTATAAGCTTTTGTAAGTTCTCTGCAGATATAACAGGCATATGAAGTACCATAAATCTTGAAGCAAGTGCTTCGTTCATCTCTCTGGTACCGGCATAGCCGTAGTTCATTGTGCCTATAAATCTTGTGGCTTCATGAAGATTTATTCTGTCATATCCCGGCAAATCAATAGTTCTTCTGAAGTCAAGTACCGCATGAAGTACGGCAAGAGATTCATTCTTTGCCATATTTATTTCATCAAGTACACCGAAACCTCCTTTTACGGCACAGTTTAATATAGGTCCTTTTCTAAGCTTGACTTCTCCGTTTTCAAAGGTGTCAGAGCCTATAAGAGATGAAGCGTCGGTATTTATATAAAGTGATATATCCCACTGAGGTCTTGCAAATGCCATGGCAAGATTTTGTGCAAGCACGTTCTTTCCTGTAGCCTTTGGGCCGTCAAGCAAGATGTTTTCACCTGCTATTATGGCTGTGGCCGCCTCTTCCCAAATCTCCTTGCCGTAGTAGAGATATGAATCCTTAGGGATTCTCCTTTCATCCTCGGCTTCAAGCTTATAAAAGCTTCTGAACGACTTTATTTCTGTGATGATTTTATCAGATATATTTTCCTGTTTTAAAAATTCTAAAATTTCCATATTTCCTCTGTCTAATAAAAAATAATAAAAAACTCCCAAGACAGTATTATATTACAACTGTCTTGGGAGTAGCAAGATTATTTATCTGCAGGTGTTGTACCGCCTACTTTACCTCTCCATATAACCAATACGGTGTATATAGCCGTAACGATTGCACCGCCGATGTATGCAACAGTCCAGCTCTGACCGAAGCCAAGCTTTGCGTTCAAAATATAGCAAGAGCAGATGTATGTGTAGAACATACCCGGGATGAGTGTCATCCAAGCCCACTTTGCTCTGCCGTTTATCATAAGATAGATAGTTGCGGCAGCAAGAGGGAAGAGTGCCATTGTCTGGTTTGACCATGCAAAGTATCTCCAAAGTGTGTTGAATCCCTTAGGGTCAAACTTAGCCCAGATAAGGATTACAGCCACGATAACGAAGATCGGTACTGCAAGGCTTAATCTTCTTGCATTGTTGTCCTGCTTGATATGGAATGTATCTGCAATAGTAAGTCTGAGTGCACGAAGTGCGGTATCTCCTGATGTTATAGGAAGGATAATGATACCTATAAGTGCTACGGCACCTCCGACAGGTCCGAGTGCATATCTACATACTACACCTACGACACTGGTAGGAGAAATAGCTACAAGCTCGCCTCCCTTTTGAATCATATACTGCCATACACCCTTGTCGCTAAGCTGCATTGTGATGCCGCCGTGGTCTGCTGTGAACTGGATAAGTGCCATTGTACCGGCAGCCCAAACCATTGCGATGAATCCCTCTACAATCATCATGTTGTAGAATGTCATACGACCTTCCTTTTCGCTCTTGATTGTACGAGCCACCAAAGCGGTCTGTGATGAGTGGAATCCTGAAAGGATACCACAGGCTACAGTAACGAAGAATATCGGAATAAAATGTCCTGATTTGAAGTATGCGGCATAGTCAAATGACTGTGTTGCCCAGCTTCCCCAAACGTTTACAAGCGGATAATGGAAGATAACCATTGCACCGAATACGCCGAGTGCGGAGAATACCAAAATCGCACCGAAGACAGGATAAACTCGACCGATAATCTTATCTATAGGGAATACGGTTGCTATCAAATAATATACAAAGATAACTCCGTAAATAACCCATGTGGAAACTGCTGTAGGTGCACCGCTGAAACCGAAAACCTGAGTTGCCGCGATATCACCCGGTGTGTAAATGAATACTGTACCTACCAATAAAAGAAGCAGACATACAAATACATCGTAAATCCAGAACACTGTCTTGTTGGTGTACTTGCGAACCATCTCAGGCATCTGAGCACCGCCGTCTCTTGTACAGATCATACCTGCAAAGTAGTCGTGAACGGCACCGCCTATTACATTACCTATAGGTATTGTAAGAAGTGCGATAGGTCCGAAAAGGATACCCTGGATAGGTCCAAGGATAGGTCCTGTACCTGCAATATTGAGTAGGTTGATAAGTGCATTTTTCCACGTAGGCATAGGCACATAGTCTACACCGTCCTGCTTAGAATAAGCCGGTGTTTCTCTGTCGTCAGGTTGGAAAACATGGTCACATAACTTGCCCATAAGAAGTCCGCCTACGATTAGAATCACAAGGCCGATCATAAATGTTGCCATAGAAAATTCCTCTCTTTCTTTCTATGTTAAGTTTTTACACATTTAAAGTACTACATGTTAATAAAATTTTCAAGATTATTTTAATAAAAACAAGGAAAATAGATTCTGAAAAATAGTAGTTTTGATGGCCTAACTAAAGGGCTTTCGTTACATTTTAATCATGATTAAGGCTTTGCGTAATGCCTGTAATTCTTTGATTCGGTCGGCATTTATATAATTTAAAAATTAATAAAAACTAAATAATTAGCATCTGCTAACTATGCTATTATATGTATAACAAAACCATTGTTTTTTATGAGGTACAATTTGAAAATCGGGGAAATTTAATAAACCTCTTGACAAAGACTTGCTACAAAATTAAAATACTTTGAGTATCAAAGTATTTTGATATTTAGGATAAACATCCTATAAAATTTACTACTTTGATGGAGTCTTACGAAAGGACTTATGAAAAATGGGAATAGCACTTGCAGGAACAGGCTCAAAGTTGCCGTCTAAGATTTTGACAAACGACGATCTTAGTAAAATGGTGGATACAAGTGATGAATGGATCAGTCAAAGGACAGGAATCAAGCGAAGACATATCATAGGCGAGAATGAAAACCTTGTAAGTCTTGCGTTTGAGGCCGGAAAGGAAGCACTTAAATCTGCAAATATCGAAGGTAAGGATTTGGGTCTGATAGTAGTGGGAACATCCACTCAAGATAAGAGACTTCCGAATACCGCATGTGAGTTACAACCGCTTTTAGGTGCAAGTGATTGTGCCTGCATGGATGTAAGCTCGGCTTGCTCAGGATTTATATATGCTTTAAGTATTGCATATTCCATGATGAGTGCTCTTGATATCGAGTACGCTCTTGTAGCGGGAGGCGATGTACTCTCAAGAGAGATGGACTGGAGCGACAGAACCACCTGTGTACTTTTCGGTGACGGCGTGGGTGCTGCGGTACTGAAAAAATCCGATATCGAAGAGGGATTTTTAAGCTTTGATATAGGTGCGGACGGAAGCAAGGGATTTGCGCTGTATGACAACTCCTACGGTGATGAAAGATATATAAGGATGGACGGACAGGAAGTCTTTAAATTCACTATCAGAACCGTGCCTCACAGCATAGAAAATGCTATAAAAAAGGCGGGAGTTAATAAGGATGATATTGATTTATTCCTTTTACATCAGGCAAACTTAAGAATACTTGAGGCGGTATCGAAAAAACTTGATATTCCGCTTGAAAAGTTGCCGCATAACCTTGAAAGAACCGGAAACACTTCGGCAGGAAGCATACCTCTGTTACTTGATGAGGTGATGAAAAAGGGCATGGCAAAAAAAGGAGATTTGATTTTGCTTTGCGGATTCGGAGCAGGATTAACCTGGGGAACTTGTGTATTAAGATTGTAGTCATACAGGCTGCAACTTACTATAAAATAAAATAAGCATATTGCTAAAGAATGGAGAAAATTATGTCAGAGAAAATGAAATCAATTATTGCAGAGCAGTTAAATATCGACGCTTCAGAGATCACTTTGGAGTCAAACTTTAAGGATGATTTGAATGCAGATTCACTTGACCTTTTCGAGATGGTAATGGCACTTGAGGACAACTACGGTGTTGAGATACCTTCAGAGGATTTGGAGAAGCTTTTGACTGTAGGAGATGTAGTAAATTACCTTAAGGACAAGGGCGTAGACAATTTATAAAAAATAACGAAACGCCTGCGGGCGTTTTCTTAAAAAGGGCAGAGGAAAGTAATGCAAACAGATATAACAAAGCTATTAGGTATAGAATATCCGATAATTCAAGGCGGTATGGCATGGGTTGCCGAACATCACCTTGCAGCGGCAGTAAGTGAGGCGGGCGGCTTAGGACTTATAGGAGGTGCCAATGCACCTGCAGAAGTTGTAAGAAACGAGATAAGAGAGGCAAGAAAGCTTACAAGTAAGCCTTTCGGTGTAAATGTAATGCTTATGTCACCACATGCTGAAGATATCGCTAAAGTAGTAGTGGAAGAAGGTATAAAAGTAGTTACTACCGGTGCCGGTTCTCCTGAAAAGTATATGAAGATGTGGAAAGAAGCCGGAATAGTGGTAATTCCTGTTGTAGCGAGTGTGGCACTTGCAAGAAGAATGGAAAGAACAGGAGCCGACGCCGTGGTTGCCGAGGGTACCGAGAGCGGCGGACATATCGGTGAAGCCACAACTATGACACTTGTACCTCAGGTGGTTGATGCGGTAAATATCCCTGTTATTGCGGCAGGCGGTATTGCAGACGGAAGAGGACTTGCGGCATCATTTATGCTTGGAGCCAAGGCGGTACAGATGGGTACAAGATTTGTGGTAGCCGATGAGTCTATAGTAAATGAAGCATACAAGGACAGAATAATAGCTGCAAAGGATATAGATTCGGCTGTAACGGGCAGAAGCCACGGACATCCTGTAAGAAGTCTTAGAAATGCCATGACCAGAGAGTATTCAAAGCTTGAGGCCGAGGGCAAGAGCTTTGAGGAACTTGAGTATTTGACACTGGGTACACTAAGGAAAGCCGTTATGGAAGGCGATATAGTACACGGAACGGTTATGGCGGGACAGATAGCAGGTCTTGTAAGCAAGAAGCAAAGCGCAAAAGAAATCATTGACGAGATAATGAGTGAGGCAACTAATCTTTTAAAGAATGCAGGGAGCTTAGTATAAATTATGAAGATAGCATTTTTATTCCCGGGACAGGGAGCTCAAAAACAAAATATGGGCAAGAGTTTTTATGAAAATGATGCGGATTCAAGAGCAGTTTTTGATAGTGTAAAGACTGTAACGGGAATAGATGCATGTGATCTGATTTTCAAAGAAAATGATGAATTAAACAATACAAGATACACACAGATAGCTATGGTGGCGACAGGTATCGCCATGTTGAAAGCTGTAGAAAAAACAGGGCTTAAAGCGGATATATGTGCAGGACTTAGCCTTGGCGAATATGAGGCACTCTACCTTAGCGGTGCGATAAGTGTAAAAGATGCAATTGCTACAGTGGATAAAAGAGGACAGTATATGTCCGAGATAAAGGGCGGTGCCATGAGTGCCGTATTGTCTTTGGATAACGACACTATCAAGTCCATAGTGGACGGGATAGACGGATGCTGGGTGGCAAATTATAACTGCCCGGGACAGACCGTAATATCAGGTACAAAGGAAGCGGTGGCACTTGCAGGTGAAAAGTTGAAAGAAGCCGGAGCAAAGAGAGTATTGCCGCTTAAGGTAAGCGGAGCCTTTCACTCGGGACTTATGAGGGAAGCCGGAGAAAAACTTGCAAAGGTACTTGATGAAATCACAATAAACGATATACAGATACCTTATGTGGCAAATGTGAATGCACAGATTGTTACGGATAAGAACTATATAAAGAAAAATCTTATAGAGCAGGTGTCGGGAAGCGTACATCTTGAGCAGAGTATAAGAAAGATGATTGAATGGGGTGTGGATACCTTTGTAGAAGTCGGCCCCGGAAAGACTATGGCAGGCTTTGTAAAGAAAATAGATCCACAGGTGAAAATTTACAATATAGAAGAGTATGCGGATGTAGCAAATGTTTGCAGTCAGATTTTGGAGGCAAGATGAAAAGGTTGGAAGGAAAAGTAGCTTTGGTTACAGGTGCAGGCAGAGGTATCGGAGCGGCTATAGCAAAAAAATTGGCGGCTGACGGAGCGCTTGTATATGTAAACTACGCTTCATCAAGTGAGGCGGCAAAAAAAGTTGCAAAAGAGATAGAAGATAAAGGCGGTAAGGCAAAGATCTGCCAATGTGATATATCGGATTATGACAGTACAAAACAGATGATTGAAAACATCATCGCAGAAGAGGAAAAGATTGATATATTGGTGAACAACGCCGGAATCACAAAAGACAATTTGATGATGAGAATGAAACCTGAAGATTTTGATGTGGTAATAGCTACCAACTTAAAGGGTACATTTAACACTATGCAAGTTGTTTCAAAATATATGATTAAGAAAAGAGCCGGAAGAATAATAAATATTTCTTCCGTTAGCGGTGTGATGGGCAATGCAGGTCAGATAAACTATGCCGCATCAAAGGCGGGAGTCATCGGTATGACAAAGACTGCCGCAAGAGAGACGGCAAGCAGAAATATCACCGTAAATGCAATAGCACCGGGATATATAAAGACGGATATGACTGAGGCGATGACTGATGACGCCAAGTCAAAGATAAATGCAATCATACCTTTAGGATATCAGGGTGAGGCAGAGGATATAGCAAATATGGCGGCATATTTGGCAGGAGAAGAAGGCAGATATATTACAGGTCAGGTCATCAAAATAGATGGCGGAATGAGCATGTAAATGAGGTGACTATGAGAAGAAGAGTTGTTATTACAGGTATGGGAGCCATCACTCCTATAGGTCTGAATGTAGCTGATTTTTGGGCGAATATCAAAAAGGGTGTACACGGCATAGGACCGATAACATATTTTGATACCACGGACTATAAGGCCAAGCTTGCAGCCGAGGTTAAGGGCTTTGATGCAAAGCAGTATATGGATCCGAAGTCCGCAAGAAGAATGGAGCAGTTTTCACAGTTTGCGGTAGCGGCTACCAAGGAAGCCATTGAAGACGCCAAGCTTGATATGGAAAAAGAAGACCCGTATATGGTGGGAGTAGCTGTAGGATCGGGAATAGGATCACTTCAGTCTATGGAAAGAGAGTACACAAAACTCCTTGAAAAGGGACCGGGCAGAGTTGCTCCGCTTTTGGTACCTATGATGATTTCAAATATGGCGGCAGGAAATGTAGCCATTGCTTACGGTCTTAAGGGAAAGAATATAAATGTGGTAACTGCATGTGCTACAGGAACCAACTGTATCGGTGAGGCTTTCAGATCTATCCTTTACGGTGAGGCCGATGTAATGCTTGCAGGAGGTACGGAGAGTTCCATAACACCTATAGGTGTAGCCGGATTTACTTCTCTTACGGCACTCAATACTACAGATGATCCTGACAGAGCGTCGATACCTTTTGATAAGGACAGAAACGGATTTATCATGGGAGAGGGTGCAGGAGTTTTAGTTTTGGAAGAACTTGAGCATGCAAAGAAAAGAGGCGCACATATCTATGCCGAGATGGCGGGATACGGTGCAACCTGTGACGCTTTCCATATCACATCACCTGCAGAGGACGGCTCGGGAGCCGCAAAGGCTATGGAGCTTGCAATAAAGGATGCCGGAATATCTCCTGACGATATCGACTATGTAAATGCACACGGCACAGGAACACATCACAACGACTTGTTTGAGACAAAAGCTATAAAGAGCGCTTTAGGTGAGAATGCAAATAAAGTCGGAATAAGTTCAACCAAGTCAATGGTGGGTCACTTACTCGGTGCCGCCGGCGGTGTAGAGGCTATTGTATGTGTGAAGTCTATTGAAGACGGATTCATGCATAAGAATGTAGGGCTTATAAATAAAGATCCGGAGTGTGATCTTGACTTTTTGACAGAGCCGAGAGAATGTGAAGTAAATGCAACTATAAGCAATTCACTCGGTTTTGGCGGTCACAATGCAAGTATAGTTATTAAAAAATTCGTGGAGTAGACTTATGCAAATAGAAGAGATTATAAAACTGATAGAGACTGTAAGTAAGAGCGATGTCGATACATTAAACTATGCTACCGATGCGGAGAAAATTGTTATAAAGAAGAATAAAACAAAGCTTGTGGCGGGAGAAGTTCAGGCAGTACCTGTAGCACAGAGCGTAAGCTTTGAGGCTTCAAATACAGAGGAAGATGTAAGTGCCAAAGGACATACAATTACTTCACCGCTTGTAGGTACTTTCTACAGTTCACCTTCACCTGACGCTCCGAGCTTTGTGAATGTGGGCGACAGAGTGAAAAAAGGTCAGGTAATAGGTATCATTGAAGCTATGAAGCTTATGAACGAGCTTGAGAGCGACTTTGACGGTGTTATAAAGGAAATTCTTGTAAAGGATGAGACTGTAGTTGAGTTCGGACAGCCTCTGTTTATATTGGAGTAGAGAATATGTTGGGAATTAAGGAAATTCAGGAGATTATACCTCACAGGCATCCTTTCTTGCTTATTGACTGTATCGAGGAGCTGGAGCCTGGCAAAAAAAGTGTAGAATATAAGAGCATTACATACAATGAGCCTCAGTTTTTGGGACATTTTCCCGGGGAGCCTGTAATGCCGGGAGTACTTATGATAGAGGCACTTGCACAGACAGGTGCGGTGGCGATACTTTCAGTACCTGAAAATAAGGGCAAGACAGCTTATTTCGGAGCTATAAACTCTGCAAAATTCAAGAGAAAAGTAGTCCCGGGAGATAAGTTAAAGCTTTCATGTGAAATAATCAGATCAAAAGGCAGAATTGGAATAGGAAAAGCTGTAGCAAGCGTAGACGGCGAGATTGCGGTAGAGGCTGAGCTTACATTCATTGTTGGAGAATAAATGTTTAGAAAAGTATTGATAGCAAATAGAGGAGAGATTGCAGTCAGAATTATCAGAGCACTTAGAGAGATGGGTATTATAAGTGTGGCTGTATATTCTGAGGCGGATAGAGACAGCTTGCATACAATGCTGGCAGATGAGGCTATTTGTATAGGGCCTGCACCGGCATCTAAGAGCTATCTGGATATGGACAGGATACTCAGTGCGGCTGTGGCAACAGGTGCACAGGCTATTCATCCGGGATTCGGTTTTTTATCGGAGAATGAAAAATTTGCAAGACTTTGCACTGAGGTGGGTATAAAGTTTATCGGACCGAAGGCTGAGACTATTGCAAAGCTTGGAGACAAGGCTGAGGCCAGAGCCACCATGCAAAAAGCGCGTATTCCCGTAATACCGGGAACTGACGGAAGTGTAAAAAATGTGGATGAAGCCCTGAAACTTGCAAAAAAGGTAGGCTTTCCGGTAATGATAAAGGCGGCTCTTGGCGGAGGCGGCAAGGGAATGAGAGTTTCAAAGAGCGAAGCGGATTTTGCCGAGAACTTTATGACTGCAAAGGCTGAGGCGCTTAAGGGATTTTCAGACGACTCCATGTATATTGAAAAATATATTGAAAGACCCAGACATATAGAGTTCCAGATAATGGCGGACAGCTTTGGAAATGTAATTCACCTCGGAGAGAGAGACTGCTCCATACAAAGAAGACACCAAAAGGTGCTTGAGGAAGCTCCGTCAGAGTTTCTTGACGATAAGTTAAGAGAGAAGATGGGAAAAGCCGCAGTAAGTGCCGCAAAGGCTGCAGGCTATGAAAATGCCGGAACCATTGAGTTTTTGGTGGATAAGCACAGAAACTTTTACTTTATGGAGATGAATACCAGAATACAGGTGGAGCATCCTGTAACAGAGTGGATTACCGGAATGGACCTTATTAAGGAACAGATCAGAGTGGCGGCAGGTGAGAAGCTCTCGGTTTCTCAAAAGGATGTAAAAATAGACGGTCATGCCATTGAATGCAGAATAAATGCTGAAAACCCTAAGAAGAACTTTGCACCTTCTCCGGGAAGAATTACAAGTATGCATTTGCCGGGCGGTAACGGAGTGAGAGTTGATACACATATATATGAGGACTATATGATATCTCCGTTCTACGACTCAATGCTTTTAAAGCTGATAGTACACGGCAAAACAAGAGAAGAGGCTATTGCGAAGATGAGATCGGCACTTGGTGAGATTGTTATAGAGGGTGTGGATACAAATATCGACTTTAACTATGAGATAATAAACAACCCGGATTTTATAAAGGGTGATATAGATACTTCATTTATAGAAAAACAGTTTAAGATGCAGTAATGAAAGTTTTGAGGTGTTGTCATGTTTAGAAATGTGTTCAAAAAGACATATGCAAAGATAGAACCCGGAAATGAAAAACTGGATATTCCTGAAGGTCTTTGGAGAAAGTGTAAGATCTGTAAGGAACCTATTTTTGCAGAGGATGTTAAGGCAAATTATTATACTTGTCCGAAATGTGGCGGGTATTTCAGAGTTCATGCATACAGAAGAATAGAAATGCTTGTGGATGACGGAAGTTTCATTGAGTGGAACAAGACAATGCCTGTATCAAACCCTTTGGATTTTCCGAACTATGAGCTTAAGCTTGAAGAAGAAAGAGTAAAAACAAAGCTTAATGAGGCGGTGGTAACCGGTGAAGCTACTATCGGCAATGTAAGGACTGCAATAGCTGTATGTGATGCAAGGTTTATGATGTCTTCTATGGGTCATGTGGTAGGTGAGAAGATAACATCCGCCATAGAAAAAGCCACACAGGAAAAAATGCCTATCATAATCTACTCATGTTCAGGCGGTGCCAGAATGCAGGAAGGAATGATTTCACTGATGCAGATGGCAAAGACTTCAGCCGCACTAAAAAAGCACCATGAAGCAGGTCAGCTTTTTATAAGCTTCCTGACAGATCCTACAATGGGCGGAGTAAGTGCTTCATTTGCAATGCTTGGGGATATAATACTTGCGGAGCCTAAGGCGCTTATAGGTTTTGCGGGGCCGAGAGTAATAGCACAGACTATCGGTACTAAGTTGCCTGAAGGATTCCAGAGCGCCGAGTTTTTGCTTGAACACGGCTTTATAGATGCTATAGTGGAAAGAGCCGACCAAAGAAGTGTGCTAAAGAAGCTTTTAAGAGCACATACCTGCGGATTCAAAAAGGTGAAAAAGATGGAAGAAGTGGGCGACAATACAAAGATTGTTGACCACAAGCAGCCTAAGGTGAAGCAGCCTAAGAGTGCATGGGACAGTGTAGTACTTTCAAGAAGAGCGGACAGACCTACGGCAAAGGATTATATTGATAAATTGTTCGGATTCTTTATGGAACTTCACGGTGACAGACTTTCAGGTGATGACGGTGCAATCATAGGCGGAATAGCCAACTATAACGGTAAGCCTGTAATGGTGGTGGCACAGCAAAAGGGAAAGAATCTGAAAGAAAACAAGATAAGAAACTTCGGTATGCCGAATCCTTGCGGATATCGTAAGGCTCTAAGACTTATGAAACACGCCAATGACTTTGATATGCCGATTATCTGTTTTGTAGATACTCCGGGAGCATTCTGCGGTATAGAAGCCGAGGAAAAAGGTCAGGCGGAGGCTATAGCAAGGGCGCTGTTTGAAATGAGCGATATGAGAGTACCTGTTCTTTCCGTAGTAATCGGAGAGGGAGGTTCAGGCGGAGCTTTGGCACTTGCAGTGGCAAATGAAGTCTGGATGCTTGAACATTCAATATATTCAATACTTTCACCTGAGGGCTTTGCATCAATACTTTATAAGGATGCAAAGAAGAATAAAGAGGCTGCAGAGGTAATGAAAATCACTGCAAAAGAGCTGAAAGAACTTGGAGTTGTAGACAGGGTTATAAAAGAAAATATTCCTTTGACAATAGATACAATAGATGATGTTGTAGACGAGCTGTCTTCCAATATAGATGATTTCTTTGAGAAAAATGCAGCCAAGTCGGGTGAAGAGATTGCTAAAGACAGGTACAACAGATTTAGGAAATTTTAATAGCTGAAAGGTAAATATGGAAGTGTTAAAAATAGGTGACAGAAGATTACTCTATCCTATTATACAAGGCGGAATGGGTGTCGGTATCAGCCTTTCCTCCTTGGCGGCACATGTGGCCGGAAACGGTGGAATGGGGATTATCTCTACGGCACAGATAGGCTTTAGAGATGATGACTTTTATAAAAATCCTATACCTACAAATCTTCGTGCTATAAAGACCGAGCTTTATAAGGCGAGAGCTTTGGCGGCGCAGGTGTTTGAAAAATTCAAGGATTCAAACGGTGCGGCGAAGTTTTTAGATAAATTAAAAGATTATGTGCCTTTTATAGGCTTTAATATAATGGTGGCAACCAATAAATATGCGGACTATGTAATAGAGGCTGTAAAAGCGGGAGCGGATATTATTATATCAGGTGCAGGATTGCCGATAGATTTGCCTGAGCTTGTACAAAAGGGGCAACAGATAAGCGGGAATGAAAAGAAAACCTGCATCGCACCTATAGTTTCAAGCAGAAAAAGTGCCAAAGTCATATTAAAGATGTGGGACAGAAAGTATAAGACCACTGCCGATGCCGTAGTTATAGAAGGGCCTCTTGCAGGCGGACACCTAGGTTTTTCATATGAAGAGCTTCATGAACTCGGTGCGGACACTATGGCAAGCAAAAACTATAAAAGAGATAAGTATGATGCCGAAATAAAAGAAATCATAGATGAAGTAAGAATCTATGAAGAAAAATTCGGCAAAAAGATTCCTGTATTTGTGGCAGGCGGCATATATACAAAAGAGGATATGGCACATGCAATGAGTTTGGGTGCGGACGGTGTACAGATGGGTACAAGGTTTGTCACCACATATGAATGTGACGCGCCTGATGATTATAAGCAGACATATATAGACGCTAAAGAAGAGGATATAGTTATTACAAAATCTCCTGTCGGTATGCCGGGAAGGGCAATCAGAAATGACTTCATGGATAGATTAAAGAGCGGACCAGTTCCGATAAGGCATTGTTGTAACTGTCTTTCCACTTCGGTATGTGACAGAAAGACAATACCCTACTGTATTACTGAGGCACTATGTTGTGCCGCAAACTCCGACGAGAGCCATGCACTATTGTTTTGCGGAGCCAATGCATACAGAGCAAACAAGATTGAGTATGTAGCGGACATTATGAATGAACTTACAGAAAATATATAGATAATATAATAAATTTTCAGACCGAGCTTTAGGTGCTCGGCCTTTTTATATTACGATTTTCTTAATATTATTCGTTTATACTTTACTAAATTACTCCAGTTTAGTATAAAGTCATAGCTATGTAAGATTTACTTAATAAATGTGTTTGACATATGTGATATAATATTAACACATGAGGTATAATCATACAGAAGCTCATTATAAGTATGTTTGAATATTGTTCAATAGTATTCTCAATAAAATAAAGTAGGAAGGAAATATGAGATTAAAAAAAATAATTTCAACGGGATTGGTCATAGTCTTATCCATAACTGTAATATCTTTTGTACCTGAATCTATAGCGGTATATGCGGCGACACCGCCAAGTATAGGCGCGCAGGGAGCGGCAGTATACGATGCAAATACAGGCGAATTTTTGTATGATAAAAACGGCGATACTCAGTTTGCGCCGGCGTAGTCCTGAAGGTTGGGTCGTTGACGCACATATACATACTCACCATCCACACC
>NZ_CALLVU010000104.1 GCF_938015485.1 uncultured Lachnoanaerobaculum sp.
GTAATCGGGCATACGCAGTTTGAAAAAATTCCGATGAGTAAGGAATATCAAGAGAAGCATATTCAGGATCAGATTGATGAAATCATAAACTATGTAGAGGAATACAAGCATGACAGAAATCAGAACTTTACGGTAAAGCAGCTTGAAAAAACAAAGAAAAAACTTGAAACAAGGCTTGAGAAATTAAACGATGATTTTAAGAAAGATGATGTCATTACATTTGAAGAACTTGGCGTAGATAAGCTCTTTATTGACGAGGCACATGGCTACAAAAATCTCTATCTTTACACAAAAATGAGGAATGTAGCAGGTATCGGGCAGTCCGAAGCCTTTAAGTCATCCGATATGTTCATGAAGTGTAGATACATGGATGAAATGACAAATGGAAAAGGAATTGTCTTTGCCACAGGAACGCCTGTCAGTAACTCGATGACGGAGCTTTATACCATGCAGAGATATTTGCAGTATGATGATTTAAAGAAAAATGGTTTGGAGCATTTCGACTCATGGGCTTCTACATTTGGTGAAACACAGTCAGCTTTTGAGCTTTCTCCTGAAGGAACCGGATATAGGGTTAAGACAAGATTTTCAAAGTTCTATAATCTTCCGGAGCTTATGTCTATGTTTAAGGAAGTTGCAGATATTCAAACAGCGGATATGCTTAACCTTCCAACACCTGAAGCGCACTATGAAGTTATTAAAACTTTGCCAAGTGAGGAACAAAAGGAAATCCTAAAGAGCTTATCTGAAAGAGCTGATGATGTAAGAAATAGAGTGGTAGAGCCTGATGAAGATAATATGCTTAAAATCACGAATGACGGCAAGAAACTTGCATTGGATCAGCGTTTAATCAACCCTTTACTTCCCGATAATCCTGACAGTAAGGTTAATGTCTGCGTGAAAAATGTCTTTAGTATTTGGGATAAGACGAAAGAGAATAAGTCAACACAGCTTCTGTTTTCCGATATGTCAACTCCAAAAGGTGAAGGAGAGTTTAACATCTATGATGATATTAGAGAAAAACTTTTAGCAATGGGTATACCGAAAGAAGAAATTGCCTTTATCCATGAAGCAAATTCTGATAAGCAAAAGGATGAACTCTTTGCAAAGGTAAGAAAAGGCGAAATTCGTATTTTGATGGGATCGACTCAGAAAATGGGAGCCGGCACGAATGTTCAAAATAAGCTGATTGCACTTCATGATTTAGATGTCCCATGGCGTCCTGCGGATCTTGAACAGAGAGCAGGAAGAATTGTAAGACAGGGAAATGAAAATAAAGAAGTGAATATCTATCGTTATGTAACGGAGAATACCTTTGATGCTTATCTTTGGCAGACCATAGAAAATAAGCAGAAATTCATTTCTCAGATTATGACAAGTAAAACACCTGTAAGAGTGGCGGAAGATGTGGACGAAAGCAGCTTAAACTATGCAGAGATTAAAGCCCTTGCTACAGGTGATCCGAAGATTAAGGAAAAGATGGATTTGGATAATGAGGTTACAAAACTTAAAATGCTTGAAGCAAACTATAAGTCCAATCGTTATAGATTAGAGGACAAGGTTGCTAAAAATTATCCGGAAGAAATTGCAAGGACGGAAAAGTTAATTGAAGCTGTTAAGAAAGATATATCAGAAGTTGAACCTAAGTCAGACAGTGAGGAAAAGTTTACTTCCATTACTATTTTAGGCGAGAAGATTACCGATAAGAAATTAGCAGGAGAAAAACTTCTTGAAGCCATTTCAAAAGTAAAAATCAATGAAAGTAAGATGATAGGAAAGTATAGAAATATGGATTTAGAGGTCAGCTATAACTTCTTTACCAATGAGCATAACTTTAGCTTAAACGGTGCTGCAAAGCATTCAGGAGAGCTTGGAACGAGTGCGGACGGTAATATTACAAGGCTTGATAATGCTCTTGAGAAAATGCCTGAGAAATTAAAGAGGCTTGAAGAAAAGCTCTTCAGCACAAAAGAACAGCTTGAAAATGCCAAAGAGGAATTACAAAAGCCTTTTGAAAAAGCTGATGAACTAAAGAATAAGGTGCTTCGCTTGGCAGAACTGAATAAGCTCCTTGATATGGGAGAAGTGGAAGAAAAGAGAAATGATAATCTCCTTATAGAAGATGTAAAAAGAGCAATCATTGACTTCTGTAATAGAGAGTACGAAGAAAATCATAGCTATGATGAATTTAATACCTTGTACCCTGATTTGAAGCATATAGGCATCGCCTATACCAATACACCCGATGAAAGGCATGGTATTCAGTATGAACTGAATTTAGAGGATAAGACATGGACTCAGTATATTGATGACACGCCAATCAAAACAGAGAGCTTTGATTACGAAAATAAGGGAGAAAATGAAGCTCTAAAGAATATGAAAAATGAAATAGAAATGTCCTCTTTTAGTGATTTAGTTTATGTTGATTCCGAAGATTTAAGAGCAGCAACGGGACTCGATATTGATGATGAAGGAAACTTCTATGATCCACTTGCAAAAGACCTCGATAATGACGGTATTCCGGATAGATATGACAATGACTTTAAGGACAGTGATTATTTTGAGTCAACCTATGATGTGGAGGACAATCTTCATATCAAAGAAGAAAACACACAAAAATCAGAGGATAAGCCGTCTATTTTAGATCAGATAAGAGCCTATCAAAATGAAAGTAAAACAGAAGAAAAGCAAAAAACAAAAGAACAGGAATTTTTAAGATAAGGGGAGGGCAATCTCCCTTTTGCCATGAAAGGAGATAAAAACATGGATTACAAAGCAATGAGAAATCAAATAGAAGATATGGTAAATGATAACCACAAGGACTTTGTAAAGGCGATTATAAGCATGGAAAAAGGCATCAATGATGAAAGTGCTTTGGACAAGCTATATGACGCTTATATGGACAATGACACCGTTAATTTGCTACATGAGGAATTTGACTATATGATTGAGGATTTAAGGGAACAGGGGCAGATAAAAGATCTGCCTTATGTTAAGGAAGAAAAGGATAATCTTATCAATGTTGTAGGAAATATTGTCGGAGAGGTAGATATAGTAGAAAGGGAAAATAAGAACGGCGAAGCCTTTCAAGTAGTAAACTTCTCTGTGGCATCTAAAGATGATGAGGGCAATAAGGTATATCATAATTGCTCCGCATACGGAGAAAAGGGTGATATTCCAAAAGACTTTAAGCAGGGAGATTTTGTAAAACTCTTTGGACAGATCAGAACTTCCGTTGACGATAACGGCAAGGAACATACTAACATCAGGATACTTTCTTCAAAGCTCTTAAAGGCAAAAGAACAGATGAAAGGTCGAGATGAAAAGAAAGAGTCTGTGCTTGGAGCTATCAAAAAATATCAGGCTGAAGATAAGGAAAAGCCTAAAGAAAAGAAAGAAACATCAAAAGAAGCTGAGAGATAAACTTATGGTCGGTGTGGTCTTGGGACTGCACCGACTCTTTTTTTTATTTGCGAAAAAAGGAGATAAAGATTATCTCTCCATCTCCTTACCCATGTAAATTCCATAATTTTTTCGTATCTTGTAAAGT
>NZ_CALLVU010000105.1 GCF_938015485.1 uncultured Lachnoanaerobaculum sp.
ATAATAAAGAATGTGTAAAAAAATTCAAACTCACAGAAAATGAAAGTTTCAGGTTCTGTGAGTTTTTTATTATTGCCTACCTGTCGGGCTTTTGTATGACGGTAAAAATTTTGATAGAAATGAATATTATTTCAATGCTTTTTCCCTTGTCTTTTTGTTGAATTCATTATAAAATAATAAAAGATTGTTTTGTATTTAACAATATAATTATATTGAGGTAATGGAGGTTAGTATATGGCTCAAACAGGCGTTTTGCCTATGAAACGAATTGAAGAATTGCTGGATACCGGAAGTTTTGTGGAAATTGGCTCATATATAAGCGCAAGGAACACAGATTTTAACCTGTCACATAAAGATACCCCGAAGGACGGAGTGTATACAGGTTACGGTACGATTGACAGTAAGTTGGTATATATATACAGTCAGGATGCCGCAGTGCTTGGCGGCTCTATAGGAGAGATGCACGCAAAGAAGATAGTTTCACTATATGATATGGCTATGAAGACGGGAGCACCGATTATAGGACTTATCGACTGTGCGGGACTTAGACTTGAAGAGTCCTTTGACGCTTTGGATGCATTCGGACAGATATATGCGGCACAGACAAAGGCAAGCGGAGTGATACCGCAAATTCAGGCAGTCTTCGGTCTTAGCGGCGGCGGAATGGCCGTTAGCAACGGACTGAGCGATTTTGTATTTATGGAGCAGGATAAGGCAAGAGTATTTGTGAATTCACCGAATGCGATTTATAACAACTCTCAGGATAAAAACGACTATTCAAGTGCAAAGTTTCAGTCCGAGGCGACAGCACTTATAGATTTTATCGGAAATGAGAGTGAAATACTTTCAGGTATCAGAGAACTTATATCCATACTCCCTGCAAACAATGAAGACGATATGTCATATATTGAGTGCAACGATGATTTAAACAGAGTTACACCTGAGCTTGAAGCAAGTATAAAAGACCCTGTGGTTGCGGCAAAGATAATTTCAGACAGTTTCTATCTGCTTGAAGTAAAGAAAAATTTTGCAAAAGATATGTTTACGGGATTTATCAGACTCAACGGAAATACTGTAGGTGTTGTGGCAAACAGAAGAGCTTTGTTTGATGAAAAAGGCGAGACTTTACAGGAATTTGATAATGTATTGTCACATCAGGGAGCGGATAAGGCTGCCGAATTTATAAACTTTTGCGACGCCTTCAATATACCTATTTTGACATTGGTCGATGTGAAGGGATACAGAGCTACAAAGTGTACTGAAAAGAGAATACCTAAGGCGGGAGCAAGGCTTACATATGCATATGCCAATGCTACAGTTCCTAAGGTAAGTCTGATAGTAGGTGATGCAATAGGCAGCGCTTCACTTTCAATGAACTCAAAATCAATCGGTGCGGATATGGTATTTGCATGGGAAAGTGCAAAGATGGGCATGATGAATGCAAGTGAAGCTGTAAAGATCATGTATTCAAAAGAGATTGATGCAAGTGACGATGCGGTTGCAACTATTGAGGAAAAGACTAAAGAGTATGAGAATCTGCAAAACTCTGTGGTATATGCCGCAAGAAGAGGATATGTAGACGATATTATTACTGTAGCAGATACAAGAAAGAGAATTTTAGCCGCATTTGAAATGCTTTTCACAAAGAAGGAAGAAAATCCATATAAGAAGCACGGATCATTTTAGAGGTGAATCATGAAGAGAATGAAAAGATTTTTATATTTATGTCTGTTTGTGATTGCAATGCTTACGCTTGGTGCCTGCGGAAAGAAAAGTAACAGTGATACACAAATTCCCGATCAGCTTAATGAACAGCTTAAGCAACAAGGTGAGGGGCTTTTAACTCAGCTCTATCAGATGGATGAGAAACAGCTTGCTCAGGTAATAGACAGTGCACAAAAAAGCGATCAGGCCGCATTCATAGAGGGACTTAAAAGCTTTGAAGCAAGTAAAGAGACGGTAGGAGCCTTAAAGGAAATTGATGATACCAAGGTTACACTTTCTGACGGTAACTATGTCGTTAAGATAAAGTATACCGGAGACAAGAGAAAGTCGGAGATGACACTTGGATTTGATTCAAAGACCAATAATGTATCCGTATTTTCCATTACACCTAAGTACAGTGTGGCTGAAAATATGGAAAAGGCAGCATTGAACACCGTACTTGGAATGGGAACGGTATTTGTTATACTTATTTTCATATCATTCCTGATAAGCTTGTTTAAGCATATCAATACATTTGAAAATAAGTTAAAGTCAAAAGCAAAAGAAGAACTCACAACGGCTGTGGTCAATACTAAAAAAGCAGATGAGGATCTTTGTGACGATTTGGAATTGGTAGCGGTTATTACGGCGGCAATAGCCGAGTTTAGCGGAAACGATGCGTCAAGTTTAATTGTTCGTTCAATAAAGAGAGTTAAGAGATAGTGGAGGTTAAAATGAAAAATTATACTATTACGGTAAACGGTAAATCATATGAAGTATCTGTAGAAGAAAGAGGTGGAGCAGCGGCTCCTGTTACACCTGTAGCATCCGCACCTGTAGCACCTGCAGTTAAGGCTGCACCTGCATCAAGCGGCAGTGAAGGCAGAGTAAAGGTGGTTGCACCTATGAGCGGTAAAATCCTTGGAGTAAAGGTAAGTGTAGGACAAGCGGTTAAAAAAGGTGAAGTGGTAGCCGTTTTGGAGGCTATGAAGATGGAAAATGATATAGTTGCACTTGAGGACGGCACTATTGCAAGTATAAATGTAAATGTTGGAGACAGCGTTGAGACTAATCAAACTCTTGTAACAATCAACTAGTAACCGGAGGAGAAAAATGGATTATATATTAAATACATTATCCAATTTGATTGCTCAGACTGCATTCATGAATCTTACCTTCGGCAATCTTATAATGATTTTTGTTGCCTTTATATTCCTTTATTTGGCAATCAAAAAGGGATTTGAGCCTCTTTTATTGGTTCCGATTGCCTTCGGTATGTTACTTGTAAATATCTATCCGGATATAATGATAAAGCCTGAGAATTCTACAAATGGAGTGGGAGGCCTGCTTCATTACTTCTATGTTTTGGACGAGTGGAGTATATTGCCTTCACTGATATTCATGGGTGTAGGAGCGCAGACGGATTTCGGTCCGCTGATTGCAAATCCCAAGTCGTTCTTACTTGGTGCTGCGGCACAGTTCGGAATCTATGCGGCTTATTTTATAGCAATACTTATGGGATTCAATGATAAGGCTGCTGCGGCGATATCCATTATAGGTGGAGCCGACGGTCCTACTTCCATCTTCCTTGCAGGTAAGCTCGGACAGACTGAGTACCTCGGACCTATTGCGGTGGCTGCATATTCATATATGGCGCTTGTACCTATCATTCAGCCGCCTATTATGAAATTCTTTACCACAGATGAGGAGAAGAGAATCAAGATGGAGCAGCTTCGTCCCGTATCACAGCTTGAGAAGATACTTTTCCCTATAATAGTAACGGTAGTGGTATGTCTTATACTTCCTACTACGGCTCCGCTTGTAGGTATGCTTATGCTCGGTAATCTTTTCAAAGAGAGCGGTGTTGTAAAGCAGCTTACAGAAACTGCAGCAAACGCAATGATGTATATTGTGGTTATCTTACTTGGAACCAGTGTAGGTGCCACTACAAGTGCCGAGGCGTTCCTTAAGGTTACAACATTAAAGATTGTGGCTCTCGGACTTATTGCATTTGCTTTCGGTACATGGGCAGGAGTTGTATTCGGTAAGCTTATGTGCAAGCTTACAGGCGGCAAGGTAAATCCGCTTATAGGTTCGGCAGGCGTATCTGCGGTGCCGATGGCGGCAAGAGTTTCACAAAAGGTAGGTGCGGAGTATGACCCTACAAACTTCCTTTTGATGCATGCTATGGGACCTAACGTTGCAGGTGTTATCGGTACGGCTGTAGCGGCAGGAACATTTATGGCAATATTTGGAATAGTATAAGGAGGGATTATGGCAGAAATTAAGAAAAAGCCTGTTCAGATAGTTGAGACCGTGCTTCGTGATGCACATCAGTCTTTGGTAGCTACCAGAATGACTACGGAACAGATGCTTCCTATAATAGATAAGATGGATAAAGTCGGCTACAGAGCTGTAGAATGCTGGGGTGGAGCTACATTTGACGCTTCACTGAGATTCTTACATGAAGATCCTTGGGAGAGACTTCGTAAGTTTAAAGACGGATTTAAAAATACCAAGCTTCAGATGCTCTTTAGAGGACAGAATATCCTCGGATACAATCACTATGCAGATGATGTTGTAGAATACTTTGTTCAAAAATCAGTTGCAAACGGTATTGATATTATCCGTATATTTGATGCGCTCAATGATATCAGAAACTTAAAGACGGCTGTAAATGCCGCAAACAAGGAAAAGAATGCGGAAGTTCAGATAGCTCTTTGCTATACTTTGGGTGATGCATACACTCTTGATTATTGGAAGGATATTGCAAAGAGAATAGAGGATATGGGTGCGGACTCACTCTGTGTTAAGGATATGGCAGGTCTTTTGACACCTTATGCGGCTCAGGAACTTATAGGAAGCCTTAAGGAATCTACAAAGCTGCCTATAGAACTTCATACTCACTATACGGCAGGTCTTGCATCAATGTCACTTTTAAAGGCTGTTGAGTCGGGATGCGATATCATTGATACTGCAATTTCACCTTTTGCACTTGGTACTTCACAGCCTGCTACAGAGGTTATGGTGGAGACATTTAAGGGAACACCTTATGATACAGGTCTTGACATCAATCTTTTATCTGAGATAGCAGACTATTTCAGACCTATAAGAGAAGAGTTTTTAAAGAGCGGACTTCTAAATCCTAAGGTACTTGGAGTAAATATCAATACTTTGAAGTATCAGGTTCCGGGAGGTATGCTTTCAAACCTTATCAATCAGCTTAAAGAAGCAGGAAAAGAAGATAAGTACAGAGAGGTTTTGGAAGAGATTCCGAGAGTAAGAAAAGACTTCGGTGAGCCGCCTCTGGTTACACCTTCATCACAGATAGTGGGTACACAGGCCGTTATGAATGTCCTTTCAGGTGAGAGATATAAGATAGTTCCGAAGGAATCAAAGAAGATAATGCTTGGAGAGTTCGGACAGACTATCAAGCCGTTTAATAAAGAAGTACAAAAGAAGATAATAGGCGATGAAAAACCTATTACCTGCAGACCGGCAGACCTTATTCCTCCACAGCTTCCTGAATTTGAGAAAAAGGTTGCAAAGTGGAAAGAGCAGGATGAGGATGTGCTGACATACGCACTTTTCCCTAAGGTTGCTGAAGAGTTCTTTGAGTACAGAGCGGCACAAAAGACAAAAGTGGATATGAGTAAAGCAGATAAAGAAGCGGGAGCATATCCGGTATAAACAAAAGGTATATTCACAAAATCCCTTACTTAATGTAGGGGATTTTTATGTAAGAGAAAATGAAAGAAATAAAGAAAAAAGTTTTAAATCAGTTCAGCAGTGCAAGAATTATATTATTCGGCTTTATCATTATGATATTTTTAGGTGCAAGTATTCTAAGCCTTCCTGTTTCATCAAGAAGTGGAGAATTTACACCGTTTATAGATGCGTTATTTACAGCTACAAGTGCAAGTTGTGTTACAGGACTTATAGTATATGATACGGCTACACATTGGTCTTTATTCGGGAAGATAATAATTATAGTTATGATACAATGCGGAGGGCTTGGTGTAGTTACAATGATAGCTGTATTTACACAGGTGGCAGGTAAAAAAATAGGACTCAGGGACAGAGCAACATTACAAAATGCTCTGTCAGCCCCACAAATAGGAGGTATTGTTAAACTTACAAGTTTTATATTTAAAGCGACGATTATTATAGAGATGATTGGTGCACTCCTTATGTTTCCAAGCTTTATGAAAGACTTCGGGGTAACAAAGGGCATATATTATTCGGTATTTCATTCTATATCAGCATTTTGCAATGCAGGTTTTGATTTGATGGGTGATGTAAGTAAATTTTCATCTTTGACAAAGTATCAATCCGATATAATGATAAATATAACAATAATGTTATTGATACTAATAGGAGGTCTGGGTTTTCTTATATGGAAGGATATATTTGATTACAGGTTTGATATTAAAAGATATTCCACTCAAACCAAGATAGTTTTTTTAATGAGTACTGTTTTGGTTGTTTTTCCGTCTGTTTTATTTTTCTTTACGGAGTTTAGCACTTTGAATATTAAAACAAGAGTACTTTCAAGTGTATTTCAAGCTGTCACACCCAGAACGGCAGGATTTAATACAATTGATTATACGAAATTCAGTGACAACGGTATAGCAATGACGATTATTTTGATGTTGATAGGTGGAGGCTCAGGATCTACAGCAGGCGGTATCAAGATGACCACAATTTTTATTTTAGTTGCTACAATGTGTTCCGTTTTAAAGCAGGACAAAGAGGTAGCGGTATTTAAGAAAAGGATTGAACCGGATATAATAAAGAATGCCGTTGCGGTATTTGCTTTGGATATATTTTTATTTATAGTCGGATCAATGATTATAAGCGGAATAGAAGGATTTTCGTTGAAAGAAACAATGTTTGAGTGTGCATCTGCTGTTGCAACGGTAGGACTGACTTTGGGTATTACACCACATCTTGGAATTATTTCAAAAATATTGTTGATCTGTATGATGTATATAGGAAGAGTGGGCGGTATAACACTTATCTTTGCAGCCGTTAATCCTAAGAATAACGGAAATGCAAGATATCCTAAGGAGCAGGTAGCTGTAGGATAAATTTTATAGAAGGTAAAGATTGAAAATGAAAAGTTTTTTGGTAATAGGAGTAGGACGTTTTGGACGTCATTTATGTAAGAAATTATATGAACTTGGATATGATGTAATGGCTATAGACAGAAATGAGGACTGTATTGAGCAGGTATTGCCTTATACTTTAAACTCAATGATCGGCGACAGTACAAAGGTTGAGTTTATAAAATCAATCGGTGTAAGCAATTTTGATTCTTGTTTTGTGGCAATAGGTGATGATTTTCAAACTTCACTTGAAACAACGTCACTTCTTAGTGAGTGTGGAGCAAAGTATGTGGTATCCAGAGCATCCAGAGATACGCAAGCAAAATTTCTTTTAAGAAACGGTGCCGATGAGGTTGTTTATCCTGAAAGACAACTTGCTGAATGGAGTGCTATAAGATACAGCTCAAATAATATTTCAAATTATATAGAATTACCCGGAGAAAATTCAATATTTGAATGTAAGGTGCCTAAAAGCTGGGAGGGAAAAACTGTATTGGAGCTGGATATAAGGAAAAAATATAAAGTTAATATTATGGCAATAAAAAAAGGTGATAACTGGTATATGACTATTACTCCACAGATAAAGTTTGAAAAGGATCAGGATATAATGGTTTACGGAGCAAATAAATATTTGGAAAAGTTTTTACATTTTGATTCAAGCAATTTTACAACTGAAGAAGAGGCTGAAGATAATGATTGATGATATTTCTATAAGATCGGCAAAACCGGAGGATGCAAAAGAATTGCTTAATATATATGAATATTATGTCAATAAGACGGCAATATCGTTTGAAACGGAGGTACCGAGTGTAAAAGAGTTTAGAATCAGAATGGAAAAAGTCATGAAAAACTATCCGTATCTCGTGGCCGAGAAGAATGATGAAATACTCGGATATGCATATCTTCATCCATTTGTTGGAAGAAAAGCTTATGAACTCAGCGCAGAGACTACCATATACCTAAATCCGAATAAGAAGAAAATGGGTATAGGCAAAAAATTATACTCGGTCTTGGAGTATATAGCAAAGGCACAGAATATAACAAATTTATACTCCTGTATCGGTTATGTGGATAAAGAGGATGAATATTTAAATAATAACAGTGCGCAGTTTCATGAACATATGGGATACAGGATGGTAGGAAAATTTGAAAACTGCGGTCATAAGTTCGGCAGATGGTATCATATGGTGTGGATGGAGAAGATAATAGGAGAGCATAAAGAGATTAAAGAGTTTTTAAAATATTCGGATATAAAAAGTTTTTAAAAAATCGCCTCCAATATTACTTGGAGGCGAAAATTTATTAAAGTACATTTCGTATTCTTTTTACAGCTTCAACGGTATTTTCATGTTTTCCGAATGCTGTAAGTCTGAAGTAGCCGTTTCCGCCGGGACCGAATCCCTCTCCCGGAGTGCCTACAACATTTGCCTTTTCAAGCAGAAAATCAAAGAAATCCCATCCTGTCATATTGTCAGGTGTCTTTAACCAAATATATGGTGCATTGATACCGCCGAATAATTTAAGATTTGTATCCTTTAATCCGTTCAATATGGTATCACAGTTTTGCATATAGTAGTTGACCAATCCCTTGACTTCTTCCTTACCCTCTGCAGAGTAAACAGCTTCACCGGCTCTTTGTACAATATAAGGCGCGCCGTTATATTTTGTACCGTGGCGTCTTGCCCACATATCATGAAGCGAGCATCCGTCCATAATCAAATCTTTCGGAACCACCGCATATCCGAGACGCAGACCTGTAAAACCTGCAGTTTTTGAGAAAGAGCGAAGCTCGATAGCACAGGTTCTTGCACCGCTGCATTCATAGATGGAATGCGGAACGTCGTCTTCTCTTATATATGCCTCGTATGCGGCGTCATATATGATTACAGACTTGCTTGCATTGGCTGCATCAACTCACTTTTGAAGCTCACTTTTTTTCATAGTTGCACCGGTAGGCAAGTGTCGTGCAGCTTGAGATGATGCCAAAGCCTGCAAAACAAAGAAGTACAAGCAATCCTTGGCCTGAGTGGCCGAAAGTCTTTAATGTGGATTACGGACAGGAAGAGGCAATCGCAAAATTCGGTAATGACCCGAGAGTCGATACTACTACAATAAAGGAAATTTTGTCGGATGATAAGGGACACGTGAAGTCGGTTATCACTGTTTTACTACAGCAGCAAAAGGATGAAAAGACCGGAAGAATGAATATGGTTGCGGTTGAAGGCAGTGAAAAGGAGCTTAAAGCGGATTTGGTGTTGATTGCGGCAGGATTTACAGGTGCACAGGATTATGTAAAGAAGGCATTTGATACGGAGTCCGATGCAAGAGGTAATGTAAAGGCGGACAACACAAATTATGAGACATCAAGGCCGAATATTTTTGTGGCAGGAGATGTAAGAAGAGGTCAATCACTTGTTGTATGGGCAATGGCTGAAGGCAGAGCCGTGGCAAAGGCTGTAGACAAGTCATTGATGGGATATACAAACTGATTATTTGTCACTTATGTTATGAGTTACTCATAATATAAGTGACTTTTTTATTTAAATATATTTTAATAAAAGATTATAAATATATTGACAATTAACCGGGATTGTGATTAAATACACTCAGAAATAATATTTCTTTAAATAAAATATTTTTTGAAACAATGTTTTATTTTGGAATGGTAGGAGTTTTTATGAGAGAAGAAGATTATCAGGTTTCTTTTGAAATAATTGCTACGGCAGGAGACAGCAAGGGATATTCAATGGATGCGATATGTGATGCAAGAGAGGGCAAGTTTGATTCAGCAAATGAAAAAATCAACGAAGCGAACAAAAGACTTCTAAAAGCACATGAGCTTCAGACCGATATGATTGCACAGGAAGCAGGCGGAGAACCGGTACCTGTAAACATTATTCTGATACATTCACAGGATCACTTGACTATGGCAAATGTGGCTGAAGAGCTGGCAGAGGAAATGGTTTCACTTTATAAAACGATATATGATATGAAGGCTGAGATCGAGGAGTTGAAGAAAAAGATAAAATAACTATATTCTATAACTTGGAGGTGGTACGTGGACATAGTATTGCGAATAAAAGAGGAATATAGGAAACTTACCAAGTCTGAAAAGAAAGTGGCTGATTATTTTATAGAGAATTATAAGGATGCTATAAATGAGAGTACACAGTCTATAGCGGTTGCTACAGATACTTCTCCGGCAACTGTAATCAGATTTGTAAAAACATTGAAGTTTGACGGACTTCAACAGCTTAAGCTTGCGATTGCGGCGGATATGGACTCACAAAAGCCCGATATTAAAGATGAGATAATACATCAAAAGGACGGACTAAGTGAGATCGTTGAAAAGAATAAGAGAAATCTGATAAACAGTATTGAAAGGCTGTACGCACTTATGGATTTGGAACTGATAGAAAAGAGTGTGGACGCCATAGACTCCGCCAAAAAGGTTTATCTTTTCGGAGTCGGTGCAAGTGGTATAGTTTGTTATGATATCAATTATAAGCTTTCAAGAATCGGTAAGGATGTAGTCTTTAACAACGACATACATTTGCAATTGGTGAACTTAAACTTCATAACAAAGGAAGATGCCTGTGTCTGTGTAAGTTACAGCGGCAATACAAAGGAGACCGTACTTGTTGCAGAGATTGCAAAAAAAGCCGGTGCAAAGACGGTGGGTATATGTTGTTACGGCAGAAACGAGCTTTCAAAGATTTGTGATATCACCTTGAGAGTTCCGCATGATGAGAGAGAGTTAAGACTCGGTGCCATTTCAAGCCGTAATACAACACTTACACTTTTGGATACCATTTATCTGGCTATAACACACAGACATTATCCGGATGTGCTTAATGATATCGAATCTACAAGAGATTTGATTAAGAAACTTAGAGACTGATTTTATAAAGGAAGTGAAAAAATGAGAATGCTTTGGGGAGGTGCAAGCGCCTCAAGTCAATACGAGGGCGGATTTGATCTTTTTAATAAGGGTATTGATACACAGGACTGTAGAAGATATGTAAAAAGAACGGACAACGCCACCACAGCTACAAGACTTTTAACAAAGGCCGATATAGAGAGGGCAAAACATCCTTTGGAGGGAGACTTTTTCCCGGGAAGAAAGGGAAGTGAGGGACTCTCACATATAGATGAGGATATAGAGTACCTTAGTGAGCTCGGAATAGATATATACAGAATTTCAATTGCGTGGTCGAGGATATTTCCTACAGGTGAGGAGGAGACTCCGAATGAAGATGCTCTTAAGATGTACGGAAATATTTTAAAAAAGCTTAAGTCAAAGGGTATCAAAATATATCTGAGTCTTACACATTATGCGCTTCCTCTTGCTTTGGTGGAAAAATACGGCGGATGGAAAAACAGAAAACTTGTTGATTTGTACCTTAAGTACGCGAAGGTTATATTTGAGAGGTTTAAAGAATATCTTGATTTTGTAGTACCTTTCAATGAGATAAATACAGGTTTTTTCAGTCCTTTTAACGGTCTCGGACTTCTAAGAGACGAAAATATGGGCGGCAGCGGATATGATTTGAACGATATATTTGCAGGACTTCACAATCAGTTTATCGCTTCTGCAAAGGTGATAGAGCTTGGAAGAAAGATGCTTAATGTTAAATTCGGATGTATGGCGGCATGTTTTTGCTACTACGGTTACTCATGTAATCCGCTTGACCAGTTAAAGACATTACAGTATGAACAGGTAAATCAGTGGTTCTTTACAGATGTTTTGGCTGCAGGTGAGTACCCTTACTATATGAAGAAGTACTTTAGAGACAACAATGTAAAAGTGGAATTTTTACCGGGAGATGAAGAACTTCTGAAAAACAATACAGCCGATTTTGTGGGATTTTCATACTATCAGTCAAATGTATGTGCATCCGAGGAAATGGAAAAGACCGCAGGCAACCTTGTGGTAAGTACAAAGAATCCGTATTTGAAAGCGAATGAGTGGGGATGGCAGATTGACCCTGTGGGCATGAGAATTTCCATGAACAAGATTTATGACAGATATAAAAAGCCTGTAATGATTACAGAAAACAGCTTCGGATATAATGATGTATTGGAAGAGGGCAATATCATAAATGACGACTATAGAATACAGTATTTAAGCGACCACTTTGAACAGATAAAACTTGCCATAGATGACGGTGTGGAATGTCTGGCATATTTACTTTGGGGTATTGTAGATATAGTATCTGCCGGTTCACTTGAGATGACAAAGAGATACGGAGTGGTATATGTGGACGCCGACAACCTCGGTAACGGTACATATAAAAGATATAAGAAGAAGAGTTTTAAATTCTACAAGGATTTTATAGAAAAGGAGAAAAACGGTGTTAAGTCTTGACAGTTTGGACACAGAGAGAAGAAATATTAACACGATGAATCTTGACGAACTTTCCGCTGTAGAAATTATTGAAAAGATAAATCAAGAGGATGAAAAGATAGCCGACTGTGTAAAACCTGCCATTCCTGAAATAGGAAAGGCGGTAGAGTTTGCGGTTGACAGTATAAAAAGAGGCGGAAGGCTTATTTATATAGGCGCAGGTACCTCCGGAAGACTCGGTATACTTGACGCCAGTGAATGCCCTCCTACATACGGCGTACCGTTTGACATGGTAATAGGTATTATGGCGGGCGGAGATAAGGCGATGCGAAAGGCTGTAGAAGGCGCGGAGGACTCAAAAGAACTTGCCGTAAATGATTTAAAGGAATTGGGACTAAGTGATAAGGATACTTTGGTAGGGCTTGCTGCAAGCGGAAGGACACCATATGTAATAGGCGGTTTAGAATATGCAAAAAGTCTCGGAGCAAAAACAGTAGCTGTAAGTTGTGTAAAGAATGCAAAGATATCGGCACTTGCAGACGCCCCTATAGAGGTGGTTGTAGGTGCCGAAGCTGTGACAGGTTCTACAAGAATGAAAGCCGGAACAGCACAAAAGATGGTGTTAAATATGATTTCCACCACAACTATGGTAAAAATCGGCAAGGTATACCAAAATCTTATGGTAGATGTGGCAACAACCAATGAAAAACTCAGAGTAAGAGCACTCAATATAGTAAGTGAAGCTACAGGCATAGATAAGGAAAACTCAAAAAGGCTTTTGGAGGAATCCGGATACGATGTTAAGGTGGCCATAG
>NZ_CALLVU010000106.1 GCF_938015485.1 uncultured Lachnoanaerobaculum sp.
AATTAATTTCAAATTTCTCTAATATTTCAGATGAAGAAAAAATAAATATAATAAATACTATTTATTAGATATACTATATAAAAACAAAGATAGGGATATATATGTGTATATAATTACCGGGAAAAAATACATTAGATATGAAACAGCCGGGATGTATAAAGAAATGAAATTTAAATAATTGTAATTGACCGGTGGTGTGTCAGTCTGAATATGTTCAATATTTGATACGATACTTGTAATAAAGATTTTGATAAAAAGAGTAAAAGATTATATTACGAGTAAAAACAGATAAATATATTTTAGTATAGTGGTTTAGCTATGGAGAGAGTATGCGGAAGTGGTAGGAGCAGTGTTTGGGTTTTTCGGTGGAACAACGTAATAAGAGGTAAAAGAACAGTAAGAAATTTAAAAGAAAAATAAATCGACCAAAGTTGGAAAATGCTTTGCAGAATAGGAGGATATTATGTTTAATTTCCATATTACAGCAATAGTGACGGTTTTAGGATATATACTGCTGTATGGTGTCTGTTGGGGAACAGATAAAACTGATATAGAAAAATATAAGAAAAAAATAAAGCTTAATAAGTATACAAACATGTTATTTTTTTTGTGGCCAAGGAATGAAAAAGTATATTGGCTAATATATATAATAATAATTACTGAAAGTGTCGCATTTTTATTAGTGTGGATATCATACTTCTTAAATGCAGTAGTCTTATATAAAATATTAATTAATTTGTACATACGAATATATTTATCCGGAATGGTTATTCTTGGTATAATAATTTTAAAAAGAAGAATAAAAGATTTTATAAGTGGTAAGAGCAGATAAACCCAATTAGAATTCGGTAAAAGCAAGAAGCTACAGCAATAACAGGCTTTCAAACAGCAAGTTGTGCCATTGTCACTATATGGCACATTTTTTTTATTTGTGGTAGAATGACATAAAACTGTTTTAAAAATAGGAATGGAAATATGGAAGACAATAAAAAAGATGATAATAAATATGAAAAAATATGTTATATGTGCAGGAGGCCTGAGTCCAAGACAGGAACCATGATATCAATGCCGGGAGGGATAGATATCTGTCCCGACTGTATACAAAAGACATTCAATTCAATGCAGAGCATGGATATAAGTAAGCTTTCAGGAAAGATGAATATGGATGATATCAAAAATATTGATCTGAGCAGCTTAAATATCCCGAATATGAATGTAAATCCGATACCTGAAAGAGCCAGAGTAAAGAAAAGAGATGAAAAGAGGACAGAGCCGCTGTTTACAATGAAGGATGTGCCTGCTCCACATAAGATAAAAGAGATGCTTGATGAATACGTTATAGGGCAGGAGCAGGCAAAGAAGGTCATTTCGGTTGCTGTTTATAATCACTATAAGAGGATATTCCTTGGCAAGGACAAGGATGGGACAAGGATTGAAAAGTCAAATATCCTTATGATAGGACCTACCGGAAGCGGAAAGACATACCTTGTAAAGACACTTGCAAAACTTCTCAATGTACCGCTTGCAATAGCGGACGCCACATCACTTACAGAAGCCGGATATATCGGAGATGATATAGAAAGCGTAATATCGAAGCTTTTGCTTTCTGCAGGTAATGATGTGGAGAGAGCGGAGTGCGGTATAGTATTCATAGATGAGATAGATAAGATTGCAAAAAAGAAAAATACCAATACCAGAGATGTAAGCGGAGAGAGTGTACAACAGGAACTTTTAAAGCTGCTTGAGGGCAGCAAGGTGGAGGTACCTGTGGGTACCAATCAAAAAAATGTCCTTGCACCGATGGAGACTGTAAATACCGATAATATACTGTTTATCTGTGGAGGTGCTTTCCCGGCACTTGACGATATTATAAAGGAAAGATTACAAAAGAATACAAGTGTAGGCTTTAATTCAGATCTTAAGGATAAGTATGATAATGAAGCGGACCTCTACTCCAAGGTGACTAATGAGGATATCAGAAAGTTCGGTATGATTCCGGAGTTTATAGGCAGACTTCCTGTGGTATGTACGCTTTCAAAACTTGATAAAGAGGCATTCAAAAAGATACTTACCGAGCCTAAGAATGCTATCTTAAAGCAGTACAAGAGACTCTTGGAGCTTGATGAAGTTGAGCTTGTATTTGATGATGACGCGATGGACTATATTGCACAGCAGGCAATGAAAAAGGATACCGGAGCAAGGGCGCTTCGCTCTATTATAGAAGAGTTTATGCTTGATATAATGTATGAGATACCTAAGGATAAGAATATCGGCAGGGTTATAATTACAAGAGATTATCTGGAACATAAGGGCGCTCCGAACATAGTATTCAGGAATGCATAGGAGGGGTTATGTATGTTATTTTGATACCGATACTGTCCTGCCTTGACATTATACTCAAGTATGCAGTGGGTTCATTTGATGATAAGGATTTGCCGAGGACATTTGCAAAGAAGATAGAAATAGATAAATTTCACAACAACGGATTTCCTTTCGGTAAGATGAAGGAAAATCAAAAAGCGGTAAAGTATGTTCCGGTGCTTATCACATCGGTACTTGTAGGTCTTCTTTCATTCTTACTTCCTAAAAAGGGAAATAAGATAAAGAAGCTGTCACTATGTCTTATTATTGCAGGTGCGTTGAGCAATATATTTGACAGATTTACCCGCGGATATGTGGTTGACTATATTCGTATCAAGGTGAAAGGTCTTGATAAGGTGATATTTAATTTGGGAGATATTTTTATATTGGTCGGGAGCTTGATGATGCCTTTCGGAACAAAGAAAAAAGAAATACCGGTAGATACTACAGCTACTGAAGAATAATATAGGAGTAATTTTGGAAACGAGTGACATAATACAGTTAGTAATAGTGATTATATTATTGTCTGCTTCAGCATTTTTTTCATCTGCTGAAACAGCCCTTATGACTTCAAATAAGTTAAAAATGAGAAATCTGGCTGAGAACGGAGATAAAAGAGCGGCAAAGGTACTTAAGGTTACGGAGAATACCGATAAGATGCTTTCCGCCATACTGATAGGAAACAATATAGTAAACCTTACAGCGTCTTCAATCTCAACAGCACTTACATTGAAGATATTCGGAAGCAAGCTTGTGGGTATTGCCACAGGTATATTGACCTTTCTCATACTTGTATTTGGTGAGATCACTCCAAAGAATGTGGCATCAAAGAATGCGGAGAATATGGCGCTTGCCTATATCGGGGTAATTTCATTTTTGGTTACTTTATTGACTCCGGTAATCTTTATTGTAAATACCGTTGCAAAGTTTGTTATCTCCATATTTAATAAAAACTGTGATGATAATAATGCGGTTACAGAGGAAGAGCTTAGGGCAATGGTGGAGTACAGCCACGAAGAGGGAATCATTGAAAACGAAGAGAAGAAGATGATTGTAAATGTGGTGGACTTCGGTGATACCGTGGCCGGAGATATAATGGTGCCCAGAGTGGATATGGTGATGGTTGATGAAAAGTCAAGCTATGAGGAGATACTACAGGTATTCAGAGAAGAAAGGTATACAAGAATACCTGTGTATGAGGAGACTCCCGATAATGTTATAGGAATACTGAATGTAAAGGATTTTCTTCTTATAGAAGACAAGGAAAACTTCATTATGAAGGAGCTTTTAAGAGAGCCTCTTTATACCTATGAGTACAAAAAGACTTCCGCGCTGATGATGGATATGAGAAAGACAGGCGCCAATATAGTAATAGTGCTTGATGAATACGGTATAACAGCAGGACTTATCACTCTGGAGGATATGCTTGAAGAGATAGTCGGTGAGATAAGGGATGAGTTTGATGCCGATGAGGATGAGGGCATAACCAAAGTATCAGATTTGGAATATCTGATAGACGGTTCCACAAATCTTGACGATATCAACGACAGAATAGGACTTAGCCTTTCTTCAGAGGAATATGAGTCTATAGGCGGACTTATAATGGAGAAGCTTGGAAGATTACCTGTAGAGGGCGAAATAATCAATTTCGACAATATTGTATTGACTGTAAAGAAGATGGACCATGCAAGAATAGAAAAGGTCTGCCTGAAACTGAAGCAACCTGTAGTTAAGGAGCAGTAATGAAGCAAAAACATATTTTATTTGATTTGGACGGTACTATAGTGAAATCGGACCTCGGTATCACAAAGGGAGTACAAAAGTCTTTGGAGCATTTCGGTATAAATGAAAAGCTTGAGGATTTGAAAAAGTTTGTCGGACCACCTATGGTGGAAAGCTATACAAACTTTTACGGATTCAGTCTGAAGCAATATGAAGAGGCTCTCTGTGTTTTTCACAAGTATTATAAGAGCGTGGGAATATTTGAATGTGAGCTTTATGACGGGATAGAAGAGATGTTAAAAGAATTATCCGTCAAATATAAGCTTTATATAGCCACTTCCAAACCTGAGTTTGAAGCAAGAAGAGTCATAGAACATTTCGGACTTGATAAGTATTTTACATTTGTAGGCGGAGCTGACGGAGATTTTAATACTAAGAGATCTACAAAGGCGGCAGTGATAGAGTATGTGCTTAAGTCAAATAAGATAGAGGACAGAGAATCGGTTATAATGACAGGTGATAAAAGTCATGATATAGTGGGAGCAAAGAGCGCAGGTTTAAAGAGTATCGGGGTGCTCTACGGCTATGGCGAACTTGATGAGTTTGCGGAGGCAAATTATATTGTAAAGAGTGTTGAAGATTTGAGAGAAATGTTTATATGTTAAAAAAAGGTGACTTGTTAAATATAGGATATTATGATTATGGCCAATATTTCACAGGAAGTCTGGACGGGTTGAGATTCAGGCTGGGCAGAGACCCGCTTGAAAAAGTGAATTTCACACCGAAGGATAAGAGGGGCGAGGCCAAGCTGAAACTGACAGTGTGGCCTGAGCCCTTTAGTTTTGACCATACAGAGGATGATAAGAAAAAAGACCATTATTTTGAATACTCAAATGAAGGTATTGAGAATATAATCGCGTTTTTAAACAATGTGGCTGAGATAGTAAAGTCAGGTAAGGAGAAAGCATGGGAGCAATAAAAAGAGAGAGCAGAGAGCTTGCATACGAGGGAACAATAGTAAAGGTATATAAGGATCATGTGGTAATTGACGGTAAAAAGGCAGTGTGGGATTATATACAGCACAACGGTGCGGCTGCTGTAGTGCCGATACTTGATAACGGTAAGATTTTACTTGTGCGTCAGTACAGAAATGCACTTGACAGATATACGCTTGAACTTCCGGCAGGTAAGGTGGATGACAAGGATGAACCCAGAAGAATTTGTGCCTTTAGAGAACTTAGGGAAGAGACAGGCTACAGAGTGGATTCGCCTGATGAACTTGAGTTTCTTATAAGGATTGATACAATGGTCGCATTTGGAGACGAGGAGATAGATATATTTGTGGCCAAAAATCTTAAAAAAGGTGAACAGGATCTTGATGAGGATGAGAGTATTGATATTGAAGAGTGGGAACTTGATGACTTATTGGAGCTTATCTACAAGGGAGAAATAAAGGATTCAAAGACTGTGGCTGCCATACTTGCCTATAAGAACAAGTATCAGGTATAGCTTTTATTTATAACCAGGGCAAGAAAACATCTTATTGACCAAGAAATACAGAACTTGTAAAATACTGCTTATTGATGATATGTTATGGCCTAGATATATAAGGTATAATATTTGATAGATAGTATTAGAAAAGTCAGGTGAATTATGAATATTGAAACATTATGCGTACACAGTCCGAATGAAGATAAAATTGCTCATGCATACGGAGCGATGACAATACCGATATTTCAGACGGCAACATTCTCACATCCGGGAGTAGGAGAGAGTACGGGTTATGACTACTCACGTCAGTCAAACCCTACAAGAACGGAGCTTGAGGAGAGTATATCAGCACTTGAAGGTGCTTATGATACTGTTGCTACATCCACAGGAATGGCTGCCTTCTTGTTGGTATTGGAACTTTTTAATTCAGGTGACAATATCATATCACAGGAAGATATATACGGAGGAAGTACAAGACTCTTTAATACTCTCGGAATAGAGCGCGGCAGAACATTTACATATGTGGATACAACCAAAAAAGAGAATGTACTTAATGCTATAAATGAAAATACCAAGGCAATCTTTATAGAAACTCCAAGCAATCCTACAATGCTTGTTACAGATATAAAGGAGATGGCAGAGATTGCAAAGGAACACGGTCTTTTACTTATAGTGGACAATACATTTTTAAGCCCTTATTTCCAAAATCCTCTAAAGCTCGGTGCGGATATAGTTATTCACAGCGGTACAAAGTATATTGCAGGCCACAATGATACTCTGGCAGGTTTTGTATGCAGTGCAGATGCAGAGATTGCGGAAAAGATAAGATTTATGTATAAGACTGTAGGACCGAGTCTTTCACCTTTTGACAGCTTTTTGGTGCTTAGAGGTCTTAAGACTCTGGCGGTGAGAATGGACAGAGTACAGGAGAATGCGTTAAAGATAGCGAAATTTTTGAAAAATCATAAAAAGATTACAAATGTATACTATGTTGGACTTCCTGACCATCCGGGATATGAGATAAACAAGGCTCAGTCAAGAGGACTCGGCGGAATGATCGCATTTACTACAGATACCGCAAAGACCGCACTTGATGCATTTGAAAAGATAGAGATAATAAAGTATGCGGAGAGTCTTGGCGGTGTGGAGTCTTTGATTACATTCCCGATGATACAGACTCACGCGGATGTACCTGTGGAAGTAAGAGAGAGACTTGGAATCACCGACAAATTCCTTAGACTTTCGGTAGGAATAGAAAATGCCGATGATCTGATAAGAGATTTGGAGAGAGCGTTGGCATAGAGGAATATTTTATGTATGATTTTGATAAAGTTATAGACAGGCACGGCACAAACTGCTTGAAGTTCGACTTTGCAAAGGAGAGGGGCAAAAACGGTGACGAACTTTCACTTTGGGTTGCGGATATGGACTTTCAGGTGGCAAAGCCTATAACGGATGCCTTGCAGGCTCAGGTAAACCATGGAATATACGGTTATAGTGAAGTGAAGTCGGACTATTTTGATATAGTAAAAAATTGGTTTAAAGACAACTTTGACTGGGAGATAAAGAAGGGAAGTCTTGTAAAGACTCCGGGTGTGGTATATGCAATAGCGATGGCGGTAAAGGCATTTACCAAAGGGGGTGAAGCCGTTATAATACAGCAGCCTGTTTACTACCCGTTCAGTGAGATGATAATTTCCAATAACAGGAAGCTTGTCAATTCCCCTTTGGTGTTAAAAGACGGCAGATATGAGATTGATTTTGAGGACTTTGAGAAAAAAATAGTGGAAAATAATGTGAAGCTGTTTATACTGTGTTCTCCTCACAATCCTGTGGGAAGGGTATGGAGTGTAGAAGAGCTCAAAAGAATCGGAGATATCTGTATAAAGCATGATGTGGTGATTTTCAGTGATGAGATTCATGCGGATTTTGTATATGAACCGAATAAGCATCATGTATTTGCTTCACTTGGAGAAAGTTATGCGGCCAACTCGGTGATTGCAACGGCACCAAGCAAGAGTTTTAATATAGCGGGGCTTCAGGTTTCAAATATCTTTATAGAAAATAAGAAGCTTCGTGACGCTTTCAGAAATGAGATAGTAAAGTCGGGATATTCACAGTTAAACACTATGGGACTTGTAGCTGCAAGAGCCGCATATGAGTCCGGCAAAGAGTGGCTTGATGAGGTAAGAGCCTATATAAAGGACAATCTGATATTCTTTAGAGACTATCTGAAAGAAAATATTCCAAAGCTCAGCTTAATAGAGCCCGAGGGAACATATCTTGTCTGGGTGGATTTCAGAAAACTTGGGCTTAGTGAAAAGCAAAGAGAAGACTTGATAGTAAATAAGGCAAAGCTTTGGATAGACTCGGGAGCAATGTTCGGAGTAGACGGAGAGGGATTTGAGAGGTTCAATATAGCCTGTCCGAGAAGCTATCTTAAGAAGGCGCTTGACAGTCTGAAAAAGGCTGTAGAAGAGTATAAATAAAAGTGTGCTTTTATATTTTGTAAAATTTATTTATCACTTGACGAATATGAGTGCCAGTGATATAATCACAATGTATAAATGGAGAGGTTGTAAACGATCCGGTGTTACAACCTCTTTTTTATAAATATTCTTTAGCACTCTTTTACTATAAGTGCTAACAAAGGAGGATGTATGATTTTAATACCAACATATAATACGGTAGTTTTACCGGGTTCAAAAATATATTTCAGAAAAGATTATTTACAGGAAGCGGGAGTGGACAAGATATCTGTCGGTGAAAAGGTAACATTTCTTTACTTAAAAGAGCCAAAGGATAGAGATATCACCATGGAGGATGTTTATCCTATAGCGGTGGCAGGTCAGGTACTGTCTGTAGATGATGAAGGCGGCGCCAATTTGGAGGCGTTTAACAGGATAAATGTTGAATATATAGACTTTGAAACCCAAAATGTGGTGGGAGTTCAAAGGCCTGAGATAGATGATTTGGATCCTAACGATGCAAATGCAATGCTTGTCGGACTTAGAGATGAACTTTTAAGTTATGTTACCAAGTTTCAATGGGGACTTATGGCAAGAGGCTATGTACTTGCATGGAAAAATATGAATGAGTTGATGGTTGGACTGTCACCTTTTATGAATATAACTCCTGAAGAAAAGTATGCAGTACTTGCGGAGGATTCCACAAAGGCAAGAGCCGAGCTTATAGCAAAGTATGCCAGAGAGTTTATGGCAATCAATGAAGTCAGCGAAGAAGCGAAGCAGGCACAAAAAGAGATTCATGAGAAGGCATACAGAGAGGATGCAATCAAAAAGCAGATAAATTTCTTACAAAAGGCCTTGGATGATATGCACCCTGAGAATGTCTCGGAGGTCAGAAAGTTTGAGGAAAAAATAGAAAACTCAGGCATGAACGAGATTGCAAGGAAGGAAGCCGACAATGTATTGAATCGTATGAAGCAGGAGGGAAAGGACAGCCATGAGTACGGACTGCTTTACAACTATCTTGACTTTGTAACTTCACTGCAGTGGAAGAAGGAAGAACCGAAGGAAATAGAGCTTGATAAGGCTATGGAGGTTCTTGATAGAGAGCATTACGGTCTGAAAAAAGTAAAGAAAAGAATTATAGAGCAGCTGGCTGTAATGTCGCTTAATAAAAGTCAAAGCGGTTCGATACTTTTGTTTGTAGGTGCTCCGGGTACAGGAAAGACAAGTATCGGAAAGAGTATCGCGGAGGCTCTAGGAAGAGAGTATGTGCGTATTTCTTTGGGCGGTATAAGAGATGAGGCGGATATAAGAGGACACAGAAAGACTTATATAGGAGCTATGCCGGGCAGAATAATGGACGGTATGAAAAAGGCGGGCACATCAAATCCTGTAATGGTACTGGATGAGATTGATAAGCTTGCATCATCTTATAACGGTGATCCTGCAAGTGCATTGCTTGAGGTGCTTGATCCTGAGCAAAACAATACTTTTACCGACCACTATATGAATGTACCTTACGATCTTTCGGATGTATTGTTTGTATGTACCGCCAACTCACTTGATACAATACCCGGACCGCTCCTTGACAGAATGGAGGTTATCAGATTTACAGGATACACCGCACTTGAGAAATTTTCTATAGCAAAGGATCATCTGATACCTAAGGCAAAGAAAAAGGCCGGTATAAGTGATGATAATCTTATAATAGAAGACGACACAATAAAGGCGCTGATAAACGGGTATACTATGGAAGCCGGTGTGCGCGGACTGAAAAAACAGATAAGCTCACTTTGCAGATATGCGGCGGTAGAGCTTGTAAGAAACAATAAAGAGGTACTTGATGTAAAGCCTGAGGATCTTAGCGATTACCTTGACCAAAGACCTATAAAGCATGAGAGTATCTTGGAGAAAAAACAGGCTGGTGTGGTAACAGGTTTGGCTTGGACTGCAGTAGGCGGTGAAATACTCTTTATTGAGACTATGCTCACAAAGGGTAAGGGTAATATAAAGGTAACAGGTCAGCTGGGCGATGTGATGAAGGAAAGTGTGGATATTGCACTAAGTCTTGTAAAGTCTATGTACCCTGAGAAGTCGGAAATCTTTGAGAAAAACGATATTCATATCCATGTGCCTGCAGGTGCCGTACCGAAGGACGGACCGAGTGCGGGTATCACAATGACTACGGCACTTGCATCACTTATAAACAACATTCCGGTTTCTCCGGAGTATGCTATGACGGGTGAAGTATCACTTCGCGGCAATGTAATGCCTATAGGCGGACTGCCTGAGAAACTTATGGCGGCAGCCAGAGCCGGAATAAAGAAGGTATTTATCCCTGAGGAAAACGAGGATGATTTAAAGGAAGTGGCTAAGGAAGTCTTGGATGAACTTGAGATTATTCCTGTAAAAAGGGTTGAAGATGTACTGAAGATTGTTCTAAAATAAGAATAATAAAATTTTGAAAAGAGGTAGTGTATGCTGAATTTTAAACATGATATCCCGACCAAGTTGTATTTCGGTGAGGGACAGATAAAGAAATTGGCAAGCTCATTGGAGAGATTCGGTAAAAATGTACTGCTGGTGTACGGTGGCGGATCAATCAAGAAAATAGGTCTTTATGATGATGTTATAAAGATTTTAAAAGAAAACAACTTCAATATCACAGAATGTGACGGAGTGGAGCCGAATCCGAGGATTACCACAGTGGAGCGTGGTGTAAGACTTTGTAAGGAGCATGATATCGATGTAGTCTTGGCTGTAGGAGGCGGAAGCACCATTGACTGCGCAAAGGCTATTGCAGTGGGACGCTACTATGAAGGTGATGACTTATGGGAGATGGTAAAGACAAGTTGGCATCTTGCAAAGGCTCTACCTCTTGTAGATATTCTTACACTCAGTGCAACAGGCTCGGAGTTTGATGCAGGCGGTGTAATCACAAATACGGATACTAATGAAAAGCTTGGTGCTGTATACACATATCCTTCAGTCAGCATATGCGACCCTACATATACTTTCAGTGTATCAAAGTATCAGACTGCGGCAGGCAGTGCAGATATAATGAGCCACATATTTGAATGTTACTTTTCAAGGACTATGGACAGCGACCTCTCGGACGGTATAGCGGAAACGGTTCTTAAGTCAGTAATGAAAAACTGTAAGATAGCACTTAAAGATCCTACAAACTACTCTGCAAGAGCCAATTTGATGGCGGATGCTTCCGTAGCCTGCTCGGGAATTCCTGGGTACGGTAAGCAGGAAACAGGATGGCCTTGTCATGCGATGGAGCATGAGCTTTCAGCATACTATGATATTACACATGGTGTAGGTCTTGCTATACTTACAATCAGGTGGATGCGTCATATCCTTAATAAGGATGTAACTGCTACAGAGAGATTTGTAAAATTTGCAAAGAATGTAATGGGGCTTAGCGGTGATGACGACAGAACACTGGCATTTGCAGGAATAGATGCGCTTGAAAATTACTTTAAAGAAACAGGTATTCCTATGACTCTTACAGAACTTGGTATTGACGACAAGTATTTTGAAGCTATGGCGGCCCATGCAAATGTGGACGGGTATTTAAAAGATGCTTTTGTTGCTCTTACAAATGAGGACATAGTTGAAATCTATAAGGCATGTTTATAGTATAAAACACTTGATTTATTCTCTAAAATACCGTAAAGTATCTAGCGTACTTGGTGAGTTCGAGACCTTCCTCACCTAAAACAAAACTAAAGGAGAAGATATGAAAAATATTACAACCAAGATGATGGCACAAGGTGCCGTCATAGCAGCGGTATATGTGGTGCTTACACTTGCATTTGCACCTATAAGCTTCGGTGCAATCCAGTTCAGAATTTCAGAGGCACTTTGCATTTTGCCTTTCTTTACATTGGCGGCAGTGCCTGGAGTAAGTATAGGATGCCTTTTGGCAAACATACTTGCAGGAGCCGCACTTCCGGATATTATATTCGGAACATTGGCTACACTGATAGGTGCGATAATAAGCTACAGACTTAGAAGTGTTTCTAAGTGGCTTGTATGTGTGCCGCCGATACTTGCAAATGCAATTATTATCCCTTTTGTGCTGAAGTATGCTTACGGTTTACCTGATTTGATACTGTATTTGATGCTTACAGTCGGAATAGGTGAGGTGCTTGCGGTAGCTGTTTTGGGAAATTTACTTATGTTAGCTCTTGAACCAAAAAGTTCATTTATTTTCGGAAAAGAAGCGAGAGCCTATTAGGGCAAAAGTGGTTTAGGAGTGAGAAATAGAGTATGGAGTCGACTTTTGTCGGCTCTCTTTTCATTTTGCACAATCTATCTTGCCATATATCGACCGAACAACGGTTTAGGATTGCATACGAATAGTTTAGGATTTATAATGTATTTACAGACGGAGAAAGGAGACATATAGATAACTTTTATAAATGATCGTTTAGCCATCAAAGTCCCCAATATAAAAGTTGTAACAAGTAATATCTAAAAATTCAATTTTATCTTAGATTTCTAATTATTATTCAAACCGAAACCAAAAGATTTATACATATGAGAATAAGAATATCATCTGCTTGCATAGCACACACTGCTTTAGTGGATAGAAAGAAGGTACATACAGGTGTTTTCTATATTTTATTAAAGACCGTCTATAAGTATATGTAAAAATCAAATATCAAAAGGATTTATCAATGAAAAAGTGTCACAGAAAGGCTTAACTAGGTAGCCGAACATTGATAAAACAAATCAAAAAGAGAAATGCCGTGTAAGTATAACTGCCAGAACAATAAAAAGTTTTGGCAGTTTTTTATTGTATGATGATGTTACCAAATTTTAATTTAGTCATATGTTTACCTTTGTTTAATTTTGCAATATACTTATATTAAATAATAAAATATTAATATATTATTAAACTTTTGAAATCTATATTTAAAAGGAGAACCGTAGATGGAAAAGCAAGAATACTATTTGGGACTTGATATGGGAATAAGTTCGGTAGGATGGGCTGTAACAAACGATAAGTATGAGCTTTTGAGGAAAAAAGGAAAAGATATGTGGGGAATACGTGAATTTGAAGAAGCGGATTCTTCGGCGGAGAGACGTACGTATAGGGTGAACAGACGTAGAAGACAACGTCAAGTTGCAAGAATGGGGTTGCTGAAAGAGTATTTTAGTGATGCAATAGAAAAGGTAGATCCAAACTTTTTTATTCGTATGGAGAACAGCAAATATTTCTTCGAAGATAAGGATGAAAGACTTTCTTCCAAAAACGGGATATTTGATGATACGGATTATAAGGATGTGGATTACTATACAGAATATCCGACAATTTTTCACCTCAGAAAAGCATTTCTTGATATTGAGGATACCGGGAAAGAATATGATGTTCGTTTGGTGTATCTTGCATTAGTAAATATGTTTAAACATAGAGGACATTTTTTGCTAAATACAGAAGGAGATGCTTTAAGTAGCGAACAGGTAAATACGACATATCAGGAATTGCTTGAAGTGCTGGAAAATAATTATGAAATTAGCTTAGAGAGTCGAGATATAAAAGATGTAATTGATATAATCAGTAACCAAGATAATGGAAGAAAGAAAAAGCATGAACAAATATTGGAACTGTTTGGGGTAAAAAAATCTGATAAAAGGGCTAATGAACTGCTAAAGTGCTTATGTGGGCTAAGTGTTAATGCAAAACTGATATTTGATGAAAATTATGAAGAAAAGGTTGATTTATGCTTCCATGATTTTTCATATACAGATAAGATTCCGGATCTGATGGAAAAATTAAGTGAAGAAGAGTATTACGTTGTAGAACAGCTTAAAAGTATATATGACTATTCTGTTTTGGCAGGAACACTTAAGGGATATGATTATCTATCATGTGCCAGAGTGGAATTGTATGAAAAGCATCGTGAGGATCTGAAACTTTTAAAAGCATTGTATCGTAGATACAAGACTAAGGAAGAATATAATGATATGTTTAAGTCTGATAAAGAAGGTACTTATTCAGCTTATGTTAATTCTTTCAACTCATCCGATTCATCTGTAAAAATTAAAAAGTACAGAAGGAATATGAAAGGAAGAACAATTGATAATCTCTATGGAACAATAAAAAAGGCTTTTAAAGATAATACTGATGATAAAGATGTTCAATCAATGATGGAAAGTATTGATAAAGAACAGTTTCTTCCAAAGCAATTAACAGGTGCTAACGGTGTTATTCCAAATCAGGTACACAAAAAAGAGATGGAAAGAATATTAAAAAAATCTCAGAATTATCTTCCGTTTCTAAAGGAAAAAGATGAGAGTGAACTGACTGTTTCAGAGAGAATTTTGAGGCTTTTTACATTTCAGATTCCGTATTATGTGGGACCGCTTGGTGAAAACAGTAAAACCGGTTGGGTAGTTAGGAGAGAAGGAGGTAAGGTACTGCCTTGGAATATAGACGAAAAAATAGATATGAGTGCTACATCAGAAGCCTTTATCGGGAATCTAATTAGGAAATGTACATATCTCTCAGATGAAAAAGTTATGCCGAAAGCATCGCTTTCATATGAGAGATATTGCGTGCTGAATGAAATAAATAATATTTGTATAGACGGAGAAAGATTGGATACAGAGCTGAAGCAAAAAATATATACTGAATGTTTTATGAAAGGAAAACGTGTAACAAGAAAACAGATTTGTAACTATCTGGTGGCACAGGGATGTATAAAGTCTGATGAACAGGTTACAGGTATAGATAAAAATGTTAACAGCTCATTGTCATCTTACGGAAAGATGTTTGCAATATTTGGTGAACACTTAAAAGAAGATGCAATTCGTAAAGTTGCAGAGGAAATCATTTATTGGGGAACTATTTTCTCGGATTCAAAAAAGATGTTCAGAAAGCACCTCACAAAGTACGTTGAGCAGGGTATACTTGGTGAAAGCCAAGTGAAGAGAATACTTGGATATAAGTTTAAGGACTGGGGAAGGTTTTCCAAAGCCCTTCTCACATTGCAAGGTATTGATAAGTCTACAGGAGAGTTACTTTCTTTGGAAAACGCAATGTGGGACTACAGTTTGAACTTTATGGAACTTATTAACAGTGATGATTTTACATTCAAAGATGAGTTGGCAAATAGGAGAACTTCTGCAATTAAGTCATTAAGTGAATTTACATATGAAGATCTGGAAGATACATATTTTTCAGTACCGGTAAAGCGTATGATTTGGCAGACAATATTGGTGGTACGTGAAATTGAGCAGATAATGGGTTATGCGCCTAAAAAAGTTTTTGTTGAAATGGCAAGATCCGAAGAAGAAAAGGGAGATAAAGGAAGAAAAGACTCAAGAGGTACACAGCTTTTAGAGCTATATAAAAATATAAAGAATACAGAAAACCACGACTGGAAAAAAGAAATTTCAGAAGCAAACGAGAGTGGAAAGCTAAGAAGTAAAAAGCTATATCTGTATTATACGCAGATGGGAAGAGATATTTATACGGGAGAAGAGATAAATATAGATATGTTATATGATGACAGTATGTATGATATAGATCATATTTATCCAAGACATTATGTAAAAGATGACAGTATTGTAAATAATCTTGTGCTGGTAAACAGAAGAGCAAATCAAGATATCAAAAAGGACTTGTATCCTATACCGGATAAAATTATATCAAATCCTAAGGTACAGGAGCTGTGGAAGATGCTTCACAAGCAAAATCTTATTACAGATGAAAAGTATAAAAGGCTTATGTCACGCTCACCTTTTACAGAAAAACAGTTAGGTGATTTTATTGCAAGGCAATTGGTAGAAACAAGACAGGGTACAAAGGGCATTGCAGAACTTCTTGGACAGTTGTTTAAAGATACTGAGATAGTATATGCAAAAGCAACTAATGTTTCAGACTTTAGACGTGATAATGGCTTTGTGAAGAGTAGACTTGTAAATGACTTTCATCATGCGCAGGATGCTTATTTGAATATAGTTGTCGGAAATGTATATTACACTAAATTTACAAAAAATCCTTGGAATTTTATAAAAAAAGACTTTGACAAGGACAGTAATAAAAACGGATATAACCTTGCGAAAATGTTTGACCGTGATGTTAGTCGTGGTGATGATATAGCATGGATTGCCTCTAAAAATGATAACCAAGGTACAATTGCAACAGTCAGAAAGATGATGAGAAAAAATACACCTCTTATGACAAGGATGAATTTTGAACAACATGGTGGTATAGCTAATGCAACACTTTACTCGGCAAAGAAGGCAAAATTAGAAAACTATATTCCGCTAAAGTCATCAGATAAAAAGCTGAGTGATGTGACAAAGTACGGAGGATTTACATCAGCAACGGTAGCATATTACTTTATTGTTCATCATAAAGAGGGCAAGAAAGAGAATACTACTATCGAGGCGTTACCACTTTATTGCAAGAATAAGGTAGAAAATGAGGAAAACGGATTACTTAAGTATTGTGAAGAAGTGCTTGGATATTGTGATGTGAAAATACTGTTTAATAAACTAAAAATTCAATCTCTTCTTGAAATAAATGGTTATCAGGTTCATTTGTCGGGAAAAACAGGTGATCGATTAATATTAAGAAATGCTATGAACCTTTGTGTACCTGAAAAGTGGACTGCATATATAAAAAAGTTGGAGAAATTGGTAGTTGGACATGTAAAAGAACAAGCAATAACTTCTGAAGCAAATATAGAACTTTATGATTTGCTGACAGACAAACATCTAAATTCAGTTTATGCAAAACGACCAAATCAATATGGTCAGAAGCTGGTAGATGATAGGAGTAACTTTGTAAATCTTAAGCCGGAAAGTCAATGTGAAGCGATATTACAGATATTGCAACTTACAAAGATTGGGAATAATGAGACAAACCTAAAATTAATAGGTGAATCAGAACATTCAGGTAAAATGCTAATAAGTAAGAAGTTAAAAGTTGCAGATAAACCTGCAATTATATGCCAATCAGTTACAGGCTTATATGAAAGAAAAATATATATATTTGGTGAGCAGCTAGATAAATAAAGGAGGGTATGATGAGTTGGAGAACAGTGGTGATATCAAATAATGCCAAGTTGGATTATCAAATGGGATATATGGTAGTTAGGCGTATGGATACTGTGAAAATCCATTTGAGTGAAATGGAAACATTGATAATAGAATCTACCGCTGTTTCTCTTACTGCAGCTCTTTTGAGTGAACTTTCAAAGAAAAAAATTAAAGTTATTTTCTGTGATGAAAAGAGAAATCCGTCATCAGAGCTGATAAGCTACTATGGTTCTCATGATACCAGTGCGAAGATACGTACACAGATTAACTGGAAAGATGATATTAAAAAGGCTGTATGGACCGAAATAGTTACAGAAAAAATACGTAAGCAGGCAGAGCATCTTGAATCTTTGAACTGTAGTGAATCAGAAATGTTATATGGATATATAAGCGATGTTCAGTTTGCAGATACAACGAACAGAGAAGGAAATGCTGCAAAAGTATATTTTAATGCATTGTTTGGATTGGATTTTACAAGGACGGAAGAGAACAGTATAAATGCAGCTCTCAATTATGGTTATTCGCTATTGCTGTCAGCATTTAATCGATGTATTACGTCAAATGGTTATATGACGCAGATTGGACTTTTTCATGATAATATGTTTAATCCTTTTAATTTGGCATCTGATTTGATGGAACCATTTAGACCCATTGTAGATCGAAAAGTAAAGGAGATGAATCCGATTAAATTTGAACATGATGAAAAAATGGAAGTAGTGTCAATTCTTCAAAATGAGGTAGTAATAAACGGAAGAAGTGAGTTTGTAAATAATGCAATTAAGATTTATTGTAAAAGTATATTTGATGCAATAAATGATGAGGATATTTCAGAGATAAGATTTTATAAATTATGAGTTATAGATATATGAGGGTATTAGTATTTTTTGATTTGCCTGTGCTCACTGAGGCAAACCGCAGAGATTATCGTGTATTTCGCAAATACCTGATCAAGTCGGGGTTTATGATGATACAGGAATCGGTTTATTGCAAGCTTGCACAAAATGGTTCTGTTGCAGATGCCATGGTTGAGAATATAAAGAAAAACAAGCCTTCTGAAGGGATTGTACAGGTACTTAGAGTTACAGAGAAACAGTATAATAAAATAGATTTTATTGTAGGTGAGAATACAGGTGATGTTTTATCAACTGATGAAAGACTGGTAATACTATGAGAATAATATATTCAAAGTATGGAATTGATTTGTGTTTGGAAGAAAATAAGATTACCACAATTGTAATTGAAAATCCGTTGGTAATGAGTGAAGTAATCAGGGATATATCAAGGCAAGTGAATGGTGAAGATGGAGAATGGATTTTGTCTGAGCAAGACAAGATCTTTTCCATCGAAAAGAGTAGTCAATTTATAGATAACCCGCTTATGGTTAACAGTAATGAAAAGCGTATTTTGGCAAGGTTGTATAAGGAATTGTCTGAACAGGCAAATACTTTGATGTATGAAGAGTATACGCAGATAAATTCCTATATTGTTTCATTTTTGGAAAGATTACTGGATACAGTTCCATATCATTTGGATATGGAAGTAGATATGGATTTAACAGGCATATTGAAATTATATGGAGTGAAAATGGAATCAGATGGAGTGAGTGTGATTGAAGTAATGATTGATTATTTACGAGCATTAAGCTCTATATGTAATATACATGTGATTTGGATACTCAATTTAAAGCAGTTTTTAACAGTAGAAGAGGTTCAACAATTATATGAGTTTTGCTTCTATGAAAAAATACACCTGATAAATTTGGAGGGTCAGAAAAATTATAATTTGGAACAGGAAAAATGTGTTATAATAGATAAGGATCTATGCATAATAGATACATCTTCAAATTGACAATATTTCGCAGAATGTATAGCTCGGTGATGACCTGTTTGAGGCTTTGTTAATTCAAAAGTATGTAAAACTATGGACTTACCTTGTCGGCATAGCTTTAAGTTTGAGGTTTGAGAGCTTTGTTAATTTAGAAGTATGTAAAACACCAAAAGAGGGTTTTCGCCCAATTCCACCAAGTTTGAGAGCTTTGTTAATTTAGAAGTATGTAAAACACAGACAGACATGCGGTAAGAACCACATTTGTTTGAGAGCTTTGTTAATTTAGAAGTATGTAAAACGAAGTTATACGACTTCCAACCAGATTATCAGTTTGAGAGCTTTGTTAATTTAGAAGTATGTAAAACTGCTGTATTGCTCCATTGCTTACGTGTCTTGTTTGAGAGCTTTGTTAATTTAGAAGTATGTAAAACTTAATGTAAACGGTGGACAGGTGGCACTTAGTTTGAGAGCTTTGTTAATTTAGAAGTATGTAAAACAAATCTCCGTTGCACCTCTGAATATGCCCAGTTTGAGAGCTTTGTTAATTTAGAAGTATGTAAAACGGTTGCAGAGGCGGCAAAGAACGCAGCCAAGTTTGAGAGCTTTGTTAATTTAGAAGTATGTAAAACTGATGCCGTGATGGGGAAAACATTGAGCGAGTTTGAGAGCTTTGTTAATTTAGAAGTATGTAAAACTGTAGTTCTCTCAACTATGCACAGGGATTAGTTTGAGAGCTTTGTTAATTTAGAAGTATGTAAAACGACATCAATCAGGCTGCACAGATGATTATAGTTTGAGAGCTTTGTTAATTTAGAAGTATGTAAAACAATAGAGGAGGATAAGAAAATGGCAACAAAGTTTGAGAGCTTTGTTAATTTAGAAGTATGTAAAACGGTATATTTGCCTTCTGCCCCTTATCCATAGTTTGAGAGCTTTGTTAATTTAGAAGTATGTAAAACAAACAGATGAAAATTGACCACAGCAAAGAAGTTTGAGAGCTTTGTTAATTTAGAAGAATGTAAAACTTTAGTGTCTCTTAAATTTATAAGTTTATGTTTGAGAGCTTTGTTAATTTAGAAGTATGTAAAACCGCCGTCATAGTGGTCTAATAGATACAACAGTTTGAGAGCTTTGTTAATTTAGAAGGATGTAAAACTCTTCCACTTAGTGTAGTTTCCTGATTGAAGTTTGTGAGCTTTGTTAATTCAAAAGAATGTATGCAAAATAAAAAAGACCCTAAGAGGTCTTTTTTTACCGCACAATGCGGACCATAGGCGATATCGGATAAATCCTTATTTGCACTCGCTTTGTTAATTCAATTAAAGGATATCATATCAAATAAAAAAGTCAATATAATATTTTTGAAATTTAATATTTCAAGTATAAGAATACTATCTTAAATATTTATACATATTTATACTGTATACTGGTGGCAAAGACTATTTAGATTTGGATTATATGGAGGCAATGTGAAGAAAAGAGTTTTGATAGGTATTGTAATAGTCCTATGTGCTGTGCTTGGGATTGTATTTTTGCCGAGAGAGATAGAAGAGATAGTCGGTTCAAGTGAGAAAATATCAGAGGCGCAGATTTATCAGGTAAAGGATGATGAGGTGGCGCTTGTATACAACTACTCACTGCAAAAGGCAAAGGCCGTATACAAGGACGGTGTGGTATATATACCTTTGAATTGGACAAGGTCAATACTTAATGATAAGTTTTATTACAGTGATGATGAAAAGCTGCTTTCGTACGCACTGCCTACAGAGATAGTATACGCAAATTTTGAAAATAAAGATAAGAACGGTAAGCCGCTGCTGCTTGAAAAGGACAATAAGACATATATTTCAATAGAGACAATAAAGACATATACCGATATTTGGACAGATATATTCACAGACGGTGATATCAAGAAGATATATATAAATGATAATTTTGGTGAATATGAAGAGGGCAATGTAAAAGCAAAGTCTGCACTTAGAGTTGATGCAAGTATGCTTTCTGCAAGTATAGAAGATGTCGAGCTTGAGAAAGACAGCAAGGTAACTGTGGTAGAGCAAAAAGGCAAGTGGGATAAGGTGCTTACAGAAAGCGGTGTTATGGGCTATATAAGAGGAAAGCATCTGAAAAATATAAATAAAGGTAACAGAGTCAGCAGCTTTGTAAAGCCCGAGTACACATCTATATCGATGGATGAGAAGGTGGTACTCGGTTGGCATCAGGTTACAGCCGCGGCGGCCAATAAAAACTTTACAAAGGTAGTTGATAACACCAAGGGAATGAATGTCATATCTCCTACATGGTTTAAGCTGTCTGATAACAAAGGTAATTATACTTCTATAGCAAACAAAGATTATGTGGATTCGGCACATAAGAAGGGCTTGAAGGTTTGGCCGCTTATTGACAATTTCAGTGATAAAATCAGTACATTGAAAATCCTTTCATCTTCAACAAGCAGGAAAAAACTTATTGAAAATTTGATGAGTGATACCAAGAAGTACGGATTTGACGGAATAAATATAGATTTTGAATATTTGACACAGGAAAATGCTCCTCATTTTATAGAGTTTATACGCGAGCTTTCGGTTTCGTGCAGGAACAATAAGGTGGTGCTTAGTGTGGATGTGCCGGTTCCGGCATCATACAATACATTCTATCAAAGGACAGATCTTGCAGAGGTAGCGGACTATGTTATAAACATGGGTTATGATGAGCATTACAGCGGCTCTGATGAAGGCAGCAGTGCCTCTATAGATTTTGTGAAAAATTCAATTACAGACAGCCTAAAGGAAGTGCCAAAAGAGAAGCTTATAAATGCGGTGCCTGTATATACCAGAGTGTGGACTAAGGAAAACGGTAAGGTAAGTTCAACTGCCTTAGGTATGACAGGAGCGTCAAGCTGGGTCAAGGAAAATAATGTAAGTCTTAACTGGGACGATACTGTAGGGCAGTATGTCGGACAGATAAGTGTGGGCAGTGCCACCAAGTATATCTGGATGGAAGATGAGAAGTCTATGAAACTTAAAATGGATGCCGTAAAGGAAGCGGACCTTGCAGGGGTGGCGGTCTGGAAGCTCGGACTTGAACCGAAAGAAATTTGGGATGTTATATCATATAAATGATAATGGATATTTAAAATAAAATGTAGTACAATACAATTGCTTACAAAATTTCAGTCATTTTGATGTGGCTGATTTTTTGTGCAATTTTGAGGAATGGAAGGGTGGCATGGTGAGAAAATTTAAAGTCGGTCCAATATTTTTTGGACTTACCATATCGATATTTACGGCATTTAATACCTATGCAGGTGTTGACGGCTGGAAGCTTGAAAATAGCAAATGGAAATATTATAAAGAGGATAAGGCGCTCAAGGCCTGGCAGCAGATAAATAACAATTGGTATTTCTTTAATGAAGACGGAAGTTTAAAAACGGGCTGGTATTTGGATGCTTCAAATAATTGGTATTTTTTGGACAGCAGTAAAACTGCTAATGAAGGAGTGCTTTTATCCGGATGGCAGTGGATAGACGGGTATTGTTATTATTTTGAAGGAACGGACAAGTCCACATTTGGAAAGATGTATGCAAATACTGTCGTCAAAGGATACAGAGTCGATGCTGCAGGCAGATGGATAGATGAAAGCGGAAAGGCATATCATGAAGCCGGTAAAGGAATAAGCACAGGTAATGCTTCACACAGCTTATCAAATACAGCGAAGAAAGCGGGATCTGCAGGAGGTTCGGGAAAAGGCGGCGGTTTGGGAAGAAGCGGAAGTTCGGGAAGAAACGGAAGTTCGTCAGGTTCGGGAAAAGGTGGAACCTCAGAAAGTGGCGGTTTAAGTAACAGCGGAAACTTAGAAAAAGTAAGCGGATCAAATACAGGTGAAAGCCCGGAAGGAAGCGGATACATAAGCCAAGGCAAAATCACGAAAGAGAGCAAAGTATCCAACGAGTCAGGTACCGGTAACATAGGAAGGTTTCCAAAAAGTGATGATACGGCTGTTTCAAATGGAAACAAGACCACAGATATAAGTGTTTTGCCGGGTAAGCTAAGCGATAATGCAGATAAGAGTAAAATAGGAAATGTAGTAGATGATACAAATACTAAAATAAAGAAAAATATCTCACAAAATTTTGGAGAGGATAATTTATGGCCGGATGAAAGTACTAATGAAAACAACGATAAAAATACTAAGTCCGATATGGTAGAAAATAATGTAAGTCAGCCTGAAAATATAAAATCAGACGACAGTCGTATAAAGCCTGCCACATCTTCCGATGCAGAAATAACAAAAGAAACCAAGGATAATAAGAAAACCGAACAGGAAAGAAAAAAGAGTATACAGGATAAGGCTGAAAATATAAAAGAAGCGCTTATTACAACAAAGAATGACAATGTTGTTCAGTATACAAATGAAGACGGTGAAATAAGAACCGTTATCTGGGCAAAGGGTATAAATGCTCCTGTTATGGGGGCAGGAGGCGACTTCAAAAAAGAGGTTACTAGGGGCGGTTTTGATACCTATGTAATCTATAAGGCTCCTTTTTCAAGCGGAAACGGATGGTATGATGTTAATAAGACAAGGAGCGGCGGAAATATTGATATAGATAAAAATCTTTGCTTCGCTGCGGCGGCATCAAATATGCTGCATTGGTGGTTTGATCAAAACAGTGAGAACGTCGACAATTATATAGCAAAAAACGGAGATATAATCCGTGCTAACAGACGACTTTCAGAATTGAAGAATTCCTTTGAAAGTCAGGAAGAGAGTAATATATTTGAACTTTATAAGGTTTTGTACGGTTATAATGAGAGAGGTTTTTATACCGATCTTTTGACGGATCTGTTTATCAACGGGTACAGACCTAAACTTAGCGGTGCTACAAATATAGAAAATGATAATCTGATTCCTGATAATAACGGTGGATTTTTCTATGATGTATTTAAAGGTGAGAAGCTTACAGACCGTACTGATGGCGGAGACTATGAATATTTAAGTGAAAAACTTAAAGAAGTACTTGGAGACGGCGGTTTGGTAGGATTATCTCATAAGGCACTTTCAAGAAATCATATAGTAACTTTATGGGGTGCGGAGTATGATTTGAACGGAAATTTAAAAGCCGTATATGTCAGTGATTCCGACGATCAGGATGAAAGCGATGTAGGCATGAAACGCTATGAAGTCCGCAATGTTGGAGGAAAAGCAAAGCTTTCAACAAATATTAGTGATAAATCGGCAGGTGCCGCTGTAGGGTATCTGCATATTCTTTATCTTGGAAGCAATCAGTGGAATAATTATTTCAAATAACATAAAGGTCTGAATCATATACAAGTAATCTTGTAGTATTGATTCAGACCTTTTATTATATTATCTTTTTTATATTTTTTTCCAGAATTTTATCAAGTGGCTCAGAGAAATGACCGTTTGAAACCAGTACATCAATATCATTAAAATCTGATACCTTAAAAAATCCTACCGCTTCTTCCTTAGTGTTATCACATAAAAGCACGGTTTTATCGGCATTTTCTATCATACTTTTTTTTACAAGTCCCTGTGAGTCGTCTCCCTCAAAAACTCCCTTGGTGCTTATCGCCTTACATGACATAAAAGCAAGCTCCGCATTAAAGTTTTTGATAAAGCTTGATGCGAACTCTCCGACAATGGAAAGGCTCTTGTGCTTTAATACGCCCGGACAAAGAAAGCATTTGAGATTCTGAGCATTTGAAAGCTCATTTGCAATATTTATTCCGTTAGTAATGATGGTGATATTTTGTCTCAACTTCAACATAGGGGCCAATTGGCAAACTGTAGAGGATGAGTCAAGAAAGATGACCATATCATCCTTTAAAAGCGGTGTGGCCTTACCTGCAATAATCTGCTTTTTGTCAAGATTTTCTATTCGTCTCATTCCGATAGGGCTTTCATTGGCGGACTTGACAATTACCGATACATAGCCGTGAGATCTCTTTATAGTGCCTTCTTCTTCAAGTGCAATCAAATCTCTTCTGACAGTTGAGCGTGAAGCATAGACACGTCTGCAAAGACTGTCTATGGTAGATATGCCGTTGCACTTATTAAGTACATCCAATATCTGTTGTTTTCTTACATTTGAATCCATAAAATCCTCTTAATATGTCTTTTTATATTGATTGCATTAGAGAGCATGGCAATCAAAATATAGGTTTGAACAAAAAAGTTCATACATGAACATTATATCATAAAATAAAAAAAAGTATTCAAGAATATATCCATATATATATTTTTATTATTAAATATGATATATTCTAGTTAATGAAAAACATTTTCGGTAATACCTTAGAAGAATGAAAGTAGAACCAAAACTTAGGAAAAATAAATTATTATATTAAAAATTTTCCTAATAAAGAGGCTATAACTGACAAATGATTGAAACAAACTTTCAAAGCATGGTTTAAGGCGTTCTTGACATTTTATTTTCACGGGGGTGTGAGTTTTCTAAAGTATTATCGACTTTATTATTGAAAGTTGGTGAAGTATGAACAAGGTATTGGCTTTCGATATGGGTGCGACTTCCATCAGGGGTATTGTTGGATATATTGCTGACGGAAAGCTCATCACTGAGGAAGTTATGAGAATGTCCCACAGTATAAAGAACAAAGACGGCAGGTTATATTGGGACTTCGATGCAATTTTGGACAAGATAGTAAATACAATCATCGAGAACAAGGATGTGTCCTGTATAGGTATTGATACATGGGGCGTAGACTTCGGTATGATTGACAAAGACGGAGAGCTTATAGATACTCCTTTCTCCTATAGAGATGAAAAATACGCTATAGGAAGAGAAGAAGCAAAGTCAAAGATAAGTGAGCTTGAGATATTTAAAAACAGCGGTAATCAGATAATGACTATAAACACCGTATTTCAACTTCTCACTCTGAAAAAGCTCAACCCTGATATATACGAAAAGGCTGACAAGCTGCTTATGATGCCGGATCTTATCTTCTATATGCTTACAGGCAAGAAGGTGGGAGAGGAAACCATATGGTCGACTACAGGACTTTACGATATGGGGAAGAAAAAAGTTTCAGATACAATATTTGAAAAGCTTGAACTTAAAAAGAGTCTGGTTCCTGAGATTGTAAAGGCTACAGAGGCGGTCGGAAATACAAGAGATTCAAGGATAGAAGTGTTAAAGAGTTTGAATATAGATGTGATTCCTGTTTGTACACATGATACTGCAAGCGCACTTCTTATGACGGATTCTTTCCTTGATGAAGACAGTATGTTCTTAAGCTGCGGAACATGGTCACTGATAGGCAGTGCAGTGGATGAATGTATCATAACAGATGAGGCATATGAGAACAATCTGACAAATGAGCTGGGATTTGATTCAAAGCCGATGTTCTTTAAGAATATCACAGGTCTTTATCTGCTTGAAAAGTATAAGTCACAGCTTGAAAAGAAGCTTGGAAGAAAGATTTCATTTGATGAAATAAGCGCTTATGTAAACGGCTTGGATAAAAAGCTTCCGACTATAGATATGGACGCGGAGGTCTTTGCAAGAGAAAGTATTGATGTGAAGACTGAGATTGATAAATTCGTTGAAAATAATGGAGAAAAAGTTCCGGAGGATGACTTTGACTACTTTGCGGTTATTTATGAGAGCATGGTAAATAAGTATATCGAAGTAAAAACCGATATTGAAAAGATTTTACATAAGAATTTTAAAAGAATACATATCATCGGTGGCGGTGCAAAGTCAAGTGTACTTACATCAATGATTGCAAATAAAATGGGCGTAGCGCTAAAGGCGGGACCTTATGAGAGCTCAGCCCTCGGAAATATACTTCTTTCACTATTACATATGAAGGAAGTAAAGGATTTAAAAACAGGTATTGAATTGATCTTAGGATCATGTGAGATAAAAACAGTGGATTTCAAATAAGGAGGAAGTATGAAACATCCAAAAATCGGTATCAGACCTACAATTGACGGTAGATGGGGCGGCGTTAGAGAGTCGCTTGAAGAGCAGACAATGGGAATGGCAAAAAGAGCTGCAAAGCTTATAGAAGACAACTTAAGGTATCCTGACGGAGAAAAGGTGGAGGTTGTTATTTCACCTACAACTATCGGCGGAGGTGCCGAGGCCGCTGTCTGTGAAGAGTATTTTGCAAATCAGAACGTAATCGGAACACTTACAGTTACACCTTGCTGGTGCTACGGAACAGAGACAATGGACTTAAACCCTAACACAATCAAAGCGGTTTGGGGATTTAACGGTACTGAGAGACCGGGAGCCGTTTATCTTGCAGCTGTTATGGCGGCATATGCACAGAGAGGGCTTCCTGCGTTCTCAATCTACGGAACTGAAGTTCAGGATAAGGATGATGAAAGTATCACTCCTGATGTTGCAAAGAAGATTTTGGACTTTGCAAGAGGTGCCGTATCTGTAGGAATCATGAAGAATCAGTCTTATGTAAATATCGGTTCGGTTTCAATGGGTATTGCAGGCAGTGTTGTAAATGTAGATTTCTTACAGAAGTATCTCGGAATGAGAACGGAGTGGGTTGATATGACAGAGGTTCTTAGAAGAATCACACTTGGAATATACGATCCTGAGGAGTTTGAGAGAGCTTTTGCATGGGTAAAGGCAAACTGCAAAGAAGGATATGACACCAATGCCGGAAAGGACTTCCCTGAGATTATTAAGAAGTCAAGATATATTAAGGATGACGAGCAGTGGGCTTTCTGTGTAAAGCATGCAATGGTTGTAAGAGATATCCTTGAAGGAAATCCGAAGCTTGCAAAGCTTGGATGGCATGAGGAAGCGCTTGGAAGAAATGGTCTTGCAGGCGGATTCCAGGGACAGAGAATGTGGACTGACTGGCTTCCTAACGCAGACTTTACAGAGGCTATTATGGCATCAGGATTTAACTGGAACGGTAAGAAGATGCCTACACCTTTTGCAACGGAGAATGATACTCTAAACGGTATTGCAATGATGTTCGGATGGCTTTCTACAGGAAAGGCTCCTATATTCTCAGATGTAAGAACATACTGGTCACCTGAAGCCGTAAAGAGAGTTACAGGCAAAGAACTTGAAGGATTTGCAAAGAACGGAATTATCCACCTTATCAACTCAGGTGCAAGCTGTCTTGATGCAAGTGCGGCTGCAAAGGATGAAAACGGCAACGGAACCATGAAAGAGTGGTGGAATCTTACAGACGAGGATATCAAGGCTTGCTGTGATGCAACCGACTGGTGCAGAGCCAACTACGAGTACTTCAGAGGCGGCGGCTTCTCATCACACTTTAAGACAGCTGCAGAGATGCCTGTAACAATGATCAGAGTAAATATTGTAGAGGGTGTAGGACCTACACTTCAGGTAATAGAGGGTAATACCTGTGTACTTGAGAATGACGTTCACAAGACACTTGATGAGAGAACAGACAGAACATGGCCTACAACATGGTTCGCTCCTAAGATCGGAGTAGGTGCGGCAGACTCGGTATACAATGTTATGGCAAAGTGGGGCGCAAACCACGGCGCTACCGTAGAGGGTCATGTAGGAGACAGACTTCTTACACTTGCTTCAATGCTTAGAATACCTGTAGCATTCCACAATGTAGAAGATGACAGAATATTCAGACCGCATTCATTTAACGGATTCGGTACAGCAGATTTAGAGGGACAGGACTACAGAGCATGTGCTTACTACGGTCCGCTTTATAAGTAAAAATTAAATACAGGAGGGCAGTATTGCCCTCTTGATAGTAAAGGGGAAAACATTATGTTGATGGAGAAGGAAAGACTGCTTTTAATAGAGTACGGAAAGAAATTGGTAAAAGCAGGTCTTACCAAAGGTACAGGCGGTAACTTAAGTATATTTGACAGAAAGAACGGACATGTGGCAATCACTCCTTCGGGAATAGATTTCTTTGAGATACAGCCTGAGGATATAGTTATTATAGATGTGGACGGCAATGTAATAGAAGGAAACAGAGTGCCGTCATCAGAGTGGGCGATGCATGTAATGCCTTATAAGTACAGAGATGATATTGATGCTGTTATTCATGCACATACAATGTATGCAACAGTTATGGCATGTTTGAGAGAGGATTTGCCTGCAACTCACTATATGATCGCTGTAGCCGGTGAGAATGTAAGAGTGGCAAAATATGCCACATACGGAAGTCCTGAGCTTGCACAGAATGCTTTTGAAGCTATGAAGGACAGAAAGGCTGTTATTTTGGCAAACCACGGAATACTTGCAGGTGCAAACGATTTGCTTAACGCATTCAATATAATAGAAGAAGTTGAGTACTGTGCCGAAGTTTATACAAAGGCAAAGGCAATCGGAGAGCCGGTGGTACTGCCTCATGAAGAGATGACTTTGATGGCTGAAAAGTTTAAGACATATGGTCAGAGGGTAAGCATAAAAGATAAATAGGAGGGAGATTTTATGTCAGCATTACTTACAATGAAAAATATAAAGAAATCTTTCTCAGGTGTTGCAGCACTGAAAAATGCCGAACTTGAACTTAATAAGAGTGAAGTCGTAGCGCTGATGGGTGAAAACGGTGCCGGAAAATCCACTCTTATGAAGATTTTGACAGGAATATATTCTAAAGACGAAGGTACTGTAACTTTCGAAGGAAAAGAAGTAGAGTATAAGTCGGTATCTGAATCTGAAGAGGCGGG